>NZ_JBYFCC010000004.1:0-181414 GCF_057652995.1 Flavobacterium sp. T50_26 | reverse complement strand
ACCATCTCTAAAAAACAACTTCGTGGACACTAAACAATTGATCCTTTTTCAGTAATTTTATATCGAACTCACGTTAAAAACAAAAAAAATGACAAATTTCGATTTATACAACCCAACCAATTACATTTTTGGAAAGGGTCAAATAGCAAAACTATCTGAATTAATTCCGGCAAACAGTAAAATTTTATTGGCTTACGGAGGCGGAAGTATATTTAAAAACGGAATCTACAATCAAGTAAAATCAGCACTTTCCGGATTTGAAATTGTTGAATTTGGTGGTATCGAACCTAATCCTCGTTTTGAAACGTTGATGAAAGCGGTAGAAATCATTCGCAACGAAAAAATCACTTTTATTTTGGCCGTTGGTGGCGGAAGTGTGATTGATGGTGTGAAATTCATTTCGGGAGCGGTGAATTTTGAAGGCGATGCAGTTGAAATTTTGAAAAAACGCGTTTTGTTTAAAGATGTTTCAAAAGTCATTCCGTTTGGAACTGTTTTAACCTTACCTGCAACAGGAAGCGAAATGAATTCCGGTGCGGTAGTAACTATCGAAACAACTCAGGAAAAATTAACCTTGGGCGGAAGTGCATTATTTCCTAAATTTTCGATTTGTGATCCAACTGTAGTGGCTTCTTTACCAAAAAGACAATTGGAAAATGGTGTGGTAGATGCTTTTACGCACGTAATGGAACAATACCTCACTTATCCACACGATGCTCTTTTACAAGACCGTTTTGCCGAAAGTATTTTGCAAACATTAATTGAAATTGGTCCCGATGTTGTAAAAAATCCATCCGATTATAAATTGGCTTCCAACTTTATGTGGTGTGCAACAATGGCTTTGAACGGATTAATTCAAAAAGGTGTTCCGAGTGATTGGGCAACACATATGATTGGTCACGAGTTAACCGCTTTATACGAAATTGATCACGCCAGAACGTTGGCAATCATTGGACCAAATTTATACCGCACGATGTTTGAGACAAAAAAAGAAAAATTAGCTCAATATGGAGAACGTGTTTGGAATGTAGAAGGAAACTCAATTGAAGAAAAAGCAACGCAAGCGATTGAAAAAACGGTTGAATTCCTTCATAAAATGGGAATGGAAACCAAACTTTCTAACTACACTTCTGATTATGAAAAAGCATCCGATTTTATCGTAAATCGTTTTGAAGAAAGAGGCTGGAAAGCAATGGGTGAAAAACAGAATATTACGTTGGAGAAAGTGAGACAAATTGTTGAGATGAGTTATTAAGAAGTGGCTGAGATGCTGAGATGCTGAGTTGCTGAGTAACTGAGAAAAATCAATACAAATTTCAGAATACTAGAAAAACTCAGATACTCAGAAAAAAATTCAAAAGGCGTTCCAGAAGTAATTTCCGGAACGCCTTTTTCAAAACACCAAAACAAAATTTAACTAACTCTAACTTGCCTAAAGGCAAATGATTGTTGAGTTACAACGTTAGAGTTTTGCTTTTATTGTATTGATTATTAATATTTTAACTTTTTTACCAAATTCGTACTCTTTTGTCTTCGGCAATGTACATTCCATCGCCTGGTTTGATGTTGAATGCTTCATAAAAAGCATCTACATTTTGAAGCGGAACATAGGCACGGTATTGTCCCGGAGAATGTGTATCGGTTTTTACTAGATTTTTAATGGCTTCGTCTCTAGCTTTGCTTCTCCAAATGGTTGCCCACGAAATAAAGAAACGTTGTTCTGGCGTAAAACCATCAATTAAACCAGGATTTCCACTTTCTTTTAAATGAATTTTCAGTCCATCTAAAGCGGCACTTACTCCTCCCAAATCACCAATATTTTCTCCTAAGGTAAATTTTCCATCTACAAAAATTCCCGGTAACGGTTCTAATTGCGAATATTGGTCTGCTAAAGCACCACCCAATTCTGTAAATTGTTTTAAATCTTCATCACTCCACCAGTTTACTAAATTTCCATCGGCGTTGTAACGTGAACCACTATCGTCAAAGCCGTGTGAAATTTCGTGACCAATTACGGCTCCAATTCCACCATAATTCACTGCTTCATCTGCTCTATAATCGTAGAAAGGCGGTTGAAGGATTGCTGCAGGAAAAACAATTTCATTAAACGAAGCATTATAATAAGCATTGACCGTTTGTGGCGACATTCCCCATTCTGTTTTATCGACCGGTTTTCCTAATTTGGCAAAATTCTCATCGTTACGCCATTTGGTTATTCTTTTTGAATTTTCAAAATAGGTTCCTCCGTCTTTTGGACTAACAATTGTGACTTTAGAATAATCTTTCCACTTATCAGGATAACCAATTTTTACATTGAACTTTCTCAATTTTGCTTTGGCATTATCCTTTGTAGATTGAGCCATCCATGGCAAATTGTTGATTCTGTTTTCGTAAGCTAAAAACAAATTATCAATCATTTTTTTTGCCTTTTCTTTCGCTTCTGCAGGGAACTTTTTTTCTACATAAATTTTCCCTAATGCTTCGCCAAAAGATCCATTAATAGTTTGTAAAGCTCTTTCATCAAAAGGTCTTTGTTTTACTGCTCCTGTTAATGTTTTTCCGAAAAACTCCCAGTTGGCATTTCCAATTTCGGTAGAAAGCATTCCGGCAGAACGATTTAATAGTGTCCAACGCATATAAGCTTTCCAATCTTCCACTTTATTTTCTTTGAAAATTGATTCTAAAGCGGTCATGTATTTTGGTTGCGAAACAATCAATGTGTCCACCACCGGCAAGCCAATTCCTTGCAAATATTCTGTCCAATTAACTGTTGGCGTTAATTTTTGAAGTTCTGCCACCGTCATTGGATTATAGGTTTTTCTTCTGTCTCTTCTTTCAACACGATCTAAACGGGGTGTTGCCATTGCGATTTCGAGAGCTAAAATTTTGTCGGCACTATTTTTTGCCTGAGTAGGCTTTTCACCTAAATAGCTCATCATTTTAATGATGTGAGCATTGTATTTTTCTCTTTTTTCTTTGCTATCGGTATCATTGGAAACATAATAATCACGATCTGGTAGGCCTAAACTACCTAAGCCAACATTTACTACATTGCGGTTACTGTTTTTTGAATCTGTTCCCACATTTACGCCAAAAAATCCGATTCCGCCTTGGGTTTCCATTTCGATTAAAAGTTTCTTTAAATCGGAAACATTTTTAACGGCATTTATCTTTTTCAAATAAGGTTCTAAAGGTTTGATTCCAAGTTTATTTCTGGAAATCGTATCCATAATTGAACGGTAAAGATTTAATGCTTTTCCTTGGTCGGTGTTGGCAGTATAAGCTGGATTTTGTAAGGCTTCATTAAGAATTACTTTCATGTCTTCGTCAGTTTTTTGACGAAGTTCATCAAAGCTTCCCCAGCGGGTTCTATCGGCTGGAATTTCATTTTTATCTAACCAATTTCCGTTTACAAATCTGAAAAAATCATCACTTGGTTTCACGGATTTATCCATGTGTTCCAAATTAATTCCAATTGTTTCTTTTTTAGTTTCCTGAGCAAATACGGCTGTAAAAGCAGAAATTGTCAAAACACATAAAAGATTTTTTTTAATAGTATTCATTTATTAATTTTTAATTATTCGTTTAACTGTTTGACCATTTTCGTTTGAAATTTTTATAAAGTAAATTCCACTTGAAACATGGGCTAAATTTAATTCTGTTTGATTTTCTGTTATTTTAGCATTATCAACTGAAACTATTTTTTTTCCGGTAACATCATATATTTCAATTTGTTGCGGTTTAAAATTTCCATACGATAATGTAAACAAACCTTTCGTTGGATTAGGGAAAACTGCGATAGAATTAGTTTCAAAATCTTGATTTGATAAGGTTCCGTCTATCACAAAATCATCAATTACGGCTCCTTCTTGTGTTACGGTATAATCAGAATGAAATACAAATCTGAACATTATATTGTTTTCATTACTAAATGAATTCAGCATATAACTGTATTCCAATAAATTTGTGTTAGTTCCTGTCCATTGAGCTCCGGGACAAATATCACAATCTCCGGCAGTTTCCGGATTTCTATCACTGTTGTACCAGTTTGCATCATTTGCAGTTCCTAAAACAGTCCAATTTTCGCCAAAATCAGTTGAATATTCAACATAGAGCACATCCCAATTTTCTTCAATATCAAACGCCATTTTAAAACGCATGATTGGGTTTGTAATTTGGGTTAAATCATAACATTGTGAATACAAAAATGCTTTCGTGTTGTCGCGATAATTTCCATTTAGATTTGTTCCGTAAGCTTTTGAACCTGATGCCGTTTGATTTAACAATAATCCTGATGGAGTTCCACGTTGCCAGCTGCTTATAGGTCCTTCCTGACTAGTTAATAAAGCAGATTCAATTGTTTCAAAATTGTTTACAACACCAACTTGACCGTTGTCGTTATTTAAAACTTGGATGTTTACTGAATTATTGTTTGAAAAGGCATCATTTGCCAAAACAACATTAGCTTGAATTGTTGAATTTCCTTTTATGATTGTGACATTTGGAATTTCTACAATTGTGCTGGTTTGTGAAGGTAAATTTCCATTCCAATTGTAAATAGCTTCAGTGCCATTTATAGAATAATTTATGGCAAAATCTGAAATAGTTGATGAACCGGTATTTTTTACTAAAAATGATAAACTATCCGCATTGCAGTTAATAATTAAAGAAGATGGATTTTCTATACTTACAAGAGCAATTTCATTATCTGCCGGTTGTAATGGAATTGGAGATTGCCAAACACCTCTTCCGTAGGTTGAAGCCACAATTTTTGCATCCAAAATATTAATTTCTAAATCGGTTACAGTAACATTTGGTAAATTGGTGTCATATGGAATCCATGCACTCAAAGAATCATCTCGGTAATAAACGCCTAAGCTAGTTCCCAAATAAATCGGATTTAATGGATGATTGGATTGATGTTTAATAACATTTTTTCCTATTTCCGGCAATCCTTCTGTAATACTTTCAAATGAAATTCCGCCATTAATCGACTTGAGAACGATTCCGCTTGTTCCGGCAGTGGAAATGTAAATTATACTATTGTTATGAACATTCACATCAATTGAGGTAATATCTGAAGGAAAAGAAGTAACATAACCAAATGAAACACCTCTATCTGTGCTTTTATACAAATCTTGACCATCAACAATATACATTATATCATCGTTGGAAGGATCAACCATTACTATTTCAATATTTCCATTAAAGAAAGAACTTGGGGAAACATTTTGCCATGAATTATTTACCAACTTATATAAACTTGAATAGCCTGCAAACAATTCTCCTACAGAATTAAAAACTAGCGGTGTAATCCAGTTACCATTTTCACCATCAGGAGAGCCAATTGCTCCTGAAAGTGAAGCTCCGGCATTGTTGGTGTAATACAAACCACCTCCATTTTGAATAAAGCCATAATATTTATTGCTATTGTTTGGGTCGATGGCTGTTTCCATACCATCTGCTCCGTAAAAGTTTTTCCATTGGTTGTTGCTAAAAGCATATCCGCCGTTATCCTGCAATCCTCCGGCTATTTTTGAACTGGATTGTTTGGAAACAGAAATTCGATAAAACTGACCAATTTGAGCGGTTGCGGTTAAATCGGTAAACGAAGCAGCATTATCAGTTGAAACATAAATTCCACCATCGCTTCCGCAATACAAAACACCATCATAAAAACGCAAAAAATGAATATCAGCATGCGTGTATGTAGCCTCGAATGGATTTGACCAATTGCTTATTTTAGAAAAATTATTTCCTCCATCTGATGATTTCCAAACATTTAAGACACCCGTGTAAACTTCTTCCGGATTAGTGTCTGAAACGGCTAACGCTAAATCAAACCAAGCTTGATTTGCTTCAAAAATATCAACTGTATTTTGTGTAATGGTAAAATTTAGTCCGGAATCTGTTGATTTATATAATCCTTGGTGACTCCAATTTGTTCTGGCACTCAATACATAAACATATTCAGGATTAGCTGGTGTAACATCAATAATTAAACGTCCTGAATTGGCCGGCATACCAGAAGATATTAGCGTAAAATTATTTCCGCCATTGGTTGAACGATAAAATCGGTTGTTCGTAACAGCATACACAATGTTAGGATTACCGGGTTTAAGTTTCAAATCTTTTACATTTCCGCTAAGGTTGTTTGACCAAGTTGTACCTCCATTTGATGTTTTATAAAGTCCGGCACTTGTTGCAACCCATAAGGTTAATGGATCATTAGGGTGCATAAAAATATCTGCTGCAACAGTTGATGTGTTGTTGAAAGTCAAACCGGTTGTATTCCACGTTTGGCCACCGTCTGTTGATTTTAAAACTCCAATTGAATAGGTATCACTGGCATCTTTATCTCCTGTTGCAATATAAATTATGTCAGAATTTGTATGGTCAATGGCAATTCCCGAAACCCCAATTTGTGGCAAATAATCTGATAACGGAATCCAATTTTGACCTGCATCTGTTGATTTCCATATTCCACCTGCCGGTGCACCAATATAAATTGTGTTGGCATTATTTGGATCAACCATAACCACATTAACTCTTCCTTGTCCGGAAGACCATGAACCAGTATTGATATGATTAAAAGGCCCTAAAGGTTCCCAATTGCTAACATCATTTAGCGTTTCGTCACGACTTAAAACTCTATTGCGTTTTTGATTCCAGGCTTCCCACATTTGAGCGGGTGTTATTAAGTTTCCGTTTTGGTCTACTTTGTTTCGCCAATGAGTTTCCCATCGCATAAATGGTTTGTAGCCACTTCCTTTTGTCTTGTGGTCTTTATCTTTCCAATAATTATCAAAAGCTATTTTGATTTCATCAATAGTTGCATCCTTTTTCTCATCTTTTTGCACATTTTCCA
Organism: Flavobacterium sp. T50_26; assembly: GCF_057652995.1. Lineage (NCBI taxonomy): Bacteria > Pseudomonadati > Bacteroidota > Flavobacteriia > Flavobacteriales > Flavobacteriaceae > Flavobacterium > Flavobacterium sp. T50_26. Next base: position 174,546 of record NZ_JBYFCC010000004.1, on the reverse strand, counting down.
TCCAAGGAGCGGTTGAATTAAATTGAGCAAAAACAAATGAAGATTGAATTATAAACAATACGAGTAGAATTTTTTTCATTTATGTTGAATTTTAATCAAAAATAGAAAAACGTTTTCAATTGATAACTATTAATTAACAGTTGTATAAGCAGAAGTTTTGACAATATCTTTTTTACCTTTGCAAAAATAAATGCAATGCTATCCTACATCAAACAATATAAATACAGAATTTTAGGTTTTATTCTTTTTTCAGCCATTTTTCTTTCAATTTCTATTTATTTGTTAACTCCCAATAAAAAACTTCCCGTTTTCAACCCTTCTGATGTGAATCCTGAGTTAGTTGACAGTACTGTTCAACATGTGAGCAAATACCACACAATTGCAGATTTTTCATTTACCAATCAAAACGGAGAAATAATATCCCAAAAAAATTACGAAGGAAAAATTTATGTAGCCGATTTTTTCTTTACAACATGTCCAACAATTTGTCCGATTATGCAAGACAATATGGTGGAAATTCAAAATGCATTTAAAGATGTTCCGGATGTGATGTTGTTATCTCACACCGTTATGCCACATATTGACAGCGTTCCGGTTCTAAAAAAATATGCAATTGAAAAAGGAGTGATTGATTCGAAATGGAATTTGGTCACCGGCGATAAAAAAGACATTTTCTATCTTGCTAGAAAATCGTATTTGGCTGTGAAAACAGAGACTGAAGGCGAATTGTATGACATGGTTCATACCGAAAATTTTATTTTGGTTGATAAAGAACGGAGGGTTCGCGGTTTTTATGACGGCACAAACAAAGAAGAAATTAAGCGGCTGACTGAAGACATTCGCTTTTTATTGAAAGAAAAAAATTAAAACTTTTCCGCTTTTTTGTCTATCAAAATTGATTAAAAAACCCTACTTTTGTATTTATATTAATTCTAAATAAGTTTTGCAAACAACCGTTGACAGACTAAAAAAAGGAGAAAAAGCTATTATTATAGCCTTTAATTTAGACACCATTCCCTTGAAATTAATCGAAATGGGCTGCATGGAAGGTCATTTGGTTGAGTTAGTACAAGCAGCACCTTTTGGAGACCCTTTATACCTTGACATGAACGGAACTCACTTGGCTATTCGAAAAGAAATGGCAAAAGAAATTATTGTAGAAATCATTCAAAATTAATTTATTGAATGAAAAACTCTACGTTAAAAGTTGCTTTAATTGGAAATCCGAATACCGGAAAAACCTCCTTATTTAATCAATTAACCGGTTTAAATCAACAAGTTGGAAATTATCCCGGCATTACGGTTGAACGTAAAGTTGGTTCTTGCGTTTTGCCAAAAAATCTAAAAGCAACCGTTCTTGATTTGCCCGGAACATATAGTTTGAACGCCAATTCACTCGATGAAAATTTAGTTATCGAATTGCTTTTAAATAAAAATGATAACGATTATCCGGATGTTGCCATTGTGGTTACAGAAGTTGAAAATTTAAAACGAAATCTACTCCTTTTTACACAAATAAAAGACTTAGAAATCCCAACAATCTTGGTGATCAACATGGCTGATCAGATGGAATTGAAAGGAATTTCGTTGGATATTCCAAAACTAGAAACTGTTCTTAAAACAAAAATTGCATTAATTAGTTCCAGAAAAGCAACAGGAATTACTGAGTTAAAAGAATTAATTGTTAATTACAGTCAATTATCAACCGAACCATGCTTGAATGCTTCAGAAATTGATTCAGAATACTTTAACAACTTGCGAAGAATTTATCCTAACCAACAACTGTATAAGCTTTGGCTGGTTATTTCACAAGATGTAAATTTTGGCGAACTTTCCAAAAATGTAATTCAAAACAATTCTTTCTCAAAATCGGATGAAGAATTAAAAAAACTTCAACATAAAGAAACCGTAAAACGATATCAATTTATAAATAACCTATTGAGGGAAGCTAAAAAAGTTGATATTTCTAAAGCCAAAGATTTACGTAGCAAATTAGATAAAATTTTGACTCATAAAATTGGAGGTTATGTAATTTTTTTGGGGATTTTATTTTTGATTTTTCAGTCGGTATTTGAATGGTCTAGTGTTCCAATGGATTTTATTGATGAATCGTTTGCCTCTCTCAGCACATGGATTAGCGAACATTTGCCAGCAGGAAAACTAAATGATCTAGTAGCTCAAGGAATTATTCCTGGTATTGGTGGCGTGGTCATCTTTATTCCGCAAATTGCCTTTTTATTTCTTTTTATATCGTTGTTGGAAGAAAGTGGTTATATGAGTCGAGTGGTTTTTTTGATGGATAAATCCATGCGTCGTTTTGGCCTTAGCGGAAAGAGTGTTGTGCCTTTGATTTCTGGAACAGCATGTGCCATTCCTGCTATCATGGCAACGCGAAATATTGAAAATTGGAAAGAGCGATTGATTACTATTTTAGTCACACCATTTACCACTTGTGCGGCTAGAATTCCGGTTTACACAATTTTGATTGCTTTGATCATACCCGACAAAAGAATTTTCGGTTTTTTGAACTTGCAGGGTTTAACATTAATGCTTTTATATGCACTTGGTTTCTTAATGGCTGTTGTTTCTGCCATGATTCTGAATAAAATATTAAAATTTAAATCAAAAAGTTTCTTTGTGGTAGAAATGCCCAATTACAAAATACCATACTATAAAAACGTGGGGTTGAATGTGATTGAAAAAACAAAAGCGTTTGTGTTTGGTGCCGGAAAAATCATCATTTCATTGTCAATAATTTTATGGTTTATGGCATCGTATGGACCAACGGATAATTTTGCAAATGCTGATAAAATTATTGCTTCCGAAAAACAAAATCAGTCGTTAGCGGAAGATGAAATGCAAGATAAAATTGCATCATATAAATTAGAAAACTCGTATATCGGAATCATCGGAAAATCAATTGAACCGGCAATTGAACCTTTGGGTTATGATTGGAAAATTGGAATTGGAATCGTAGCATCCTTTGCGGCCAGAGAAGTTTTTGTGGGAACTTTAGCCACTATTTACAGCGTTGGCAGTCACGATGATGAAGAAAATACAATCAAACAACGAATGAGAGCAGAAGTTCATCCTCAAACCGGTAAACCAATTTATACATTTGCTTCTGGAATTTCACTCTTGCTTTTCTACGCATTTGCCATGCAGTGCATGAGTACGTTGGCTATTGTTAAAAAAGAGACTAATTCTTGGAAATGGCCCATGATTCAACTTTTTGTAATGAGCGGATTTGCTTATTTAGTGGCCTTTATTGCCTTTCAGTTATTAGCGTAATATCTATTTTATTTTTCTTTTATCTTTTTTAGTTTTTAGTTCTGAACATGGGAATTATACAACGATTAAACATAGTTCTATAATAGCTCTAGCCAGTCTTGGCAATACCTTTGTTTCTAACTTTAAAATTATCAAACATGCCAATTCTAAACTTTTTAATCGTGTTAATTATCGTTGGATTTTTATTATGGGTTGTAAACACCTATGTTCCAATGGATAAGAAAATTAAGAGTATTTTTAATTTAGTTGTAGTGATTGCTGTAATTATTTGGTTACTCAAAGTATTTGGATTGTTTGATTCGTTGAGTAGTGTTACTGTTTAAAAATAAATCATAAAAAGATGAACTTAAAAAGAATTTTTGGTGCAATACTCTCAGTATTAGGGATAGCGGGACTAATTTATACCGCCTATTTAACAGTTTCGCTTGGCGAAAGCAATCAAACCATTAAAACACTGATTGTGTATGGTGTTTTAGGATTAGTTTTCTTCGTTTCAGGAATAGGACTGATTAAAACTACAAAAGATGAATCATAATTGATTTCATAAAATATATTTTTTGCCCTTAGTTTTAGTAAAGCTTTCGAATTTTTTTTGGAAGCTTTTTTTAAATAATTTCCACTATCTTTTCACTCATTATAATAAACCGATTCTTCTAGCTGCTTTCACAATAGCTTCATCGTCACCGTGTGGCACTCTTAATTTATCTTTTATTATTTTTTTTCTTGTGTTAATTGTACTTAAGCTAAGATCTAATGATTCAGGCAATGTTTTGGTTCTCAAGCCTTGCGAAAGCAATAATATTATTTTGCGATCGGTTTGATCAAAATCATTCAAATACTTTTTAATGGTTTCAAAACCTTGATTTGCAACTTGACTATAATAATGATGTCCTTCTACAATTTTTTGAAAAGCATCTTGCATACTTCTGTAATCCAAATCACTTTTGACCAAAATTCCTTCCGGTTGAAGTCTGTTTTTTAATTCATACAATAAAATCGGTTCATCGTGTGAAGTTAGAATAACTATTTTTAAATCAGGATTAGTAGCTTTAAGTAAAACGGCCAAATCTTCACCATTTTCAACATCTTTTTGAAGAAATGGAGGCATATTTCTGTCGATGAAACAAATGGAATATTCGGCTAATTCTGCTTTGTTTTGAGATAAATTATACCCTTCTTCCAGTGATATTATCGTTCTGGCAGACAAAGTAATTCCTAACTTATTTTGGGCTAAAGTTGTTTTATAACCTTCTAAAATAAGCGGATGATCATCTATCATCAATATTTTGATATTCATAGTGAAATGGTATTTTACAAAAAATTTGTGTCCCTTTTTGATTGATTGATTTTATTTTAACAAAGCCATCCATAGCAGAAACTCTTTGTTTGATGTTTTCTAAACCGATGCCTTTTGTTTTGGCTTCCGAATTAAAGCCAATTCCATCGTCTTGAATACAAAGTTCAATAATCTTTTTATTAAGTTGGATAGAAATCGAAATGTTTTTTGCTTGAGCATATTTCTGACTGTTGTAAACCGACTCTTGAATGATTCTGAAAAAATTAATTTTTAAGGATTGAGGCAGACTTTCCCATTCAATTTCTGAATCAATCTCTAATTTATAGTTGATTTTTGAAATGATTTTTTGATCCTCAATAAAATCATTTAATAACATCAAGAAACTTTCTCTTTTTATAAATACATTGTTTTTAAGATCGTGTGCAATGTTTCTAATTTCTTTTTCCACGGTTTTAATTTGATCAACTTGGTCAAGGAATTTTTCGTTTTTTTCAGAATCTTCCTCTGTTTGATAACCATATAAATTAAATCGAATTCCCGCTAACATACTCAAAGTTCCATCGTGAAGTTCGAGTGAAATTCTGTTTTTTTCTAAAGCTCTTCCTTCTTCCACTTTATGATGCTGATCGATCATCAATTGATATACTTCTTCATTGCTTTTTTGCTGTTCTTGAATCAATAATAATTCTTTTTGCTTAGCCTTCTGACGGAAAATAATATAGGTCAAAATGAGAAGCAAAATTATTGAAATTGAAGTTAGTACAATAAACTGTTGCTGTTTTGCCAACACTTCTTTTTCATGAATTATTTCGTCTGTTTCATATTCAATTCGTGTAAATTTATTCCTAATTGCCCGTTCAGATTCCATCAAACTATCACTTAGTTTAATGTAGTTTTCTTTATAAAACAATTTATTTTTTGGTTCTGCTTCTGCTAAAAAATTTAAAAGTAATAACTCGTCACGATGACTTTTGATGTCTTGAGCTATTTCTTTTGCTTTCAAAAAATAAGAAACGCTCTTAGCTGTATCTTTTTGACTTAAAAAATACTCTCCTTTTCGGGTATTACTAACAATTACACCTAATTTATTATCTAAACTATCTCTAATTTTTAACGGAATATCAAACTCATCTTCTCTAACATTTTGATTGGATTTGAATTTGTAATAGGTAAGATTATCCATTAAAACCGCATACAAAAGGATACTTTCATTTTTTAAATTTGTGGAATTTGTGGCTTCTTCTAAAAGTGAAATTGCTTTTGAATTGTTTTCTAACCGATGGTAGCAAACCGCCATATTATTTTTGGTTTGGGCAATTAAAATAGAATATTGAGCATCATTTTTTAAATTATCCAATTGATCATGAGCTTGCTTATGATAATCTAACGCTAAATCAAAGTTTTTTATGTCGTTATTAACTATCCCTAAATTATTTAAACAATCGTAAATTAATCTTTCGTTGCCTGATTGTTTTGCTAGCTCAAGTGCTTTGATAGTTTGAATTTCACTTTCTACTAAACTGTTTTCAAAACGCAATAAATAGGCTTTGTTTAGAATGGTTCGCCCTCTTTTTTCAAAATTATTTTTTTTGAGAAAATGTAGTGATTTATTGTAAAAAACATAGGCTGTATCGTTGTAAGATTTACCTCTGTAATAATCGGCAATGTCATTATAGATGATTCCTAAACGGGAACTGTCTTTTGCTTGTAGTGATAATTCTAAATTTAATCTACATACTTTGATATAATCTTCCTGAAGACCAAAATTATAATATTGATCAGATAATTTAAGTAAATAACGTCGCTTGAGCGAATCATTGGGTTTGTCCGCCAGTAGCCTAAAAGTCTGATCTAATGAACTATTTACCTCATCAGAATAATTGCTTTTACTTTCTGCAGAAGTGATTAAACTGTCTATCCGACCATAACTGTGTGAATAGTTTTCTTTTTTGTTACAGGCATATAAAAAAAGTAGCATTACACTTATCGTGAGATACTTTGTCATAATTTTTAGTTGAATTGTAACAAAGGTACTTTTTTAAACAAAAAAAAGTAGCCTTTTCAGCTACTTTTCGATGTAATGCAATTTGGAAGAATTAATTTCCTCCCTTCTTTGGGTCAATATTTGTTTGGTCATTATTCTCCGTAATGGTAGTATTCGCTTGAGTTTCTGTTTCCATATCATCTGTAGTGCAAGAAACTGTGATAGTTGAAGTCATTAAAATCATTCCTAAAATAAATAGTGCTTTTTTCATGGTATTACGTTTTTAAGTTATTTAGTGTTTTTGGACAATAAAGATTGTTTTCCTTATTATTTGTCAAAAGTATAGCTTAAAACACCTGGTTCTTTGCACATTTTGTGCCTATTTTGTTAAAGTTTAATTTCTATAACCAATTGATTATTAAGTTTCTGATAAAAAGCCGAAAAAGCCTATTTATTCATTTTCAATGCATTAAAAAATTTTAAAATTATTTCTTATTTATATTTTGTCTAAATAAAATCTATAATTACTTTTGCAACGTAGATTAAATCTAAATAACAATAATGAAAACCACATTTACACTTTGCTTGCTTGCTTTGACAAGTTTTACTTTTGCTCAAAATTCAGAATCACAGGACGATTTAGCTTTAAATGATACCGTTAGAAGATTAGACGGAGTTACAGTTAATGCCGATGTTTTAGTGGGAAGTAAATTCAAAGCAAAAAATAAAGCGGGTTCAACGTATTTTATTTCAGCAGAAGAGTTAAAAACCTTCAATTATTCTGATATTAATAGAGTTTTAAGAACAGTTCCTGGTGTAAATGTGGTAGAAGAGGAAGGTTTCGGTCTTCGACCAAGCATCGGATTAAGAGGAACGAGTCCGTCAAGAGCATCAAAAATCACCGTAATGGAAGACGGGATTTTGATTGCACCGGCACCCTATTCTGCTCCGGCTGCCTATTATTTTCCTACGGTAAATAGAATTCAAAGTTTTGAAATTTTAAAAGGTGGTAGCCAAATTCAATATGGGCCTTACACAACCGGAGGAGCAATTAATATGGTTTCAAACCAAATTCCGTCTCAATTTTCAGGAAAAGTGGTGGCATCGATGGGAAGTTTTGACACTAAAAACACGTATGTGAATGTTGGTGATAATTTCAAAAACTTCGGTTATTTAGTAGAATACAATAATCGTAATTCTGAAGGTTTTAAAACCATCGATTTTAGCAATAGAACAACCGGTTACAATGGAAATGATTATGTGGCAAAATTTAGAGTAAACACTAGTCCGGAAGCAAAAATGTTTCAATCGTTAACGTTGAAAGCTCAGTTATCAAATGAATATTCAGATGAAACGTATTTAGGTTTAACGCAAACCGATTTTGACAACAATCCATACCGTCGTTATTTATCTTCTGAAGCTGATAAAATCGACACAAAACACGACCAATTAATGTTAACGCACTTGTTTATTCCGGTTGATTATTTAACTGTTACAACAAAAGCATACCGCAATAATTTTAAAAGAAATTGGTATAAATTACACGATGTAAATGTAGGTGGTTCAAATGTTTCTTTAGCATCAATATTAGATAATCCTGAGGAAAATCAAGCGGGTTACGACATTATTACAGGAGCAGTCAATACAGCCGATAACGCTTTAAGATTACGAAATAATAACCGTGGTTATTTGGCAGAAGGAATTCAAACTGTCTTAAATTTCAAACTAAACAGTGATGTTGTAACGCACGATATTGATTTTGGAGTTCGTTATCATTTAGACAGCGAAGACCGTTTTCAATGGGATGATCGTTATAAAATTCAAAATAATGCATTATTCAGAACAGCTACCGGAACTCCTGGAACGCAAGAAAATCGTGTAGAAAGTGCAGAAGCAGTTTCCGCTCATATTTTATATAATTTGACGTATAAAAAGTTTACGTTTTCTCCCGGAATTCGTTATGAAAACATCATTCGTCGTAGTTTAAATTACGGTACAGCAGATTTAGACAGAACCGGTGTAAACTTAAATCACAGACAAAACAGAACAGAAGAATACATTCCAGGTTTAGGTGTTTTGTATAAATTTAATGATAGTTACACCGCATTCACCAGTTTACACAAAGGTTTTTCGCCTCCAGGTGTGAATGACGAAGATAAAGGTGAAAGCAGTATGAATTATGAAGCCGGATTCCGTTTTACCAAAAAAGCATTAAACGGAGAAATCATCGCTTTTTACAATGATTTTAATCGTTTGCAAGGTGCCGATACCAATGCAGCAGGTGGAACAGGAACAGGAGATTTATTTAATGCCGGAGCAGCTCAAGTGCAAGGTTTAGAAGTTTTGGTTTCGTATGATCTTTTGAATAATGATAATGCAGCGTTTAAATTGCCGATTACTTTCAGCTACACTTTTACTGATACTGAATTAAAAAACAATTTTGAAAGCGATACAGAAGCGTGGGGAGAAATTGAAGTTGGTGATGAAATACCCTACATCGCAAAAAATCAATTTTCGATTATTGCAGGATTAGACCACAAAAAATTCAATGTTTCCATCAGTGGAAAATACAATGACCAATTTAGAACGGTTGCTGGACAAGGTTCAATTCCGTCTAACGAATTGGTGAAAAGCAACTTTATTATTGATGCTTCAGCCAAATATCATTTAACCGAAAAAGTAAGTTTGATGAGTAATATCGTGAATTTATTAGATAAAGAATACGCTGTTTCAAGAGTACCGGCAGGATTGCGTCCGGGAATGCCTTTTGGAATCCATTTCGGAATTTCAGCACAATTTTAAAAGTGTTTTATTTGTTTGTTAAAGGTTCTCTGTTTTTGATAGAGAACCTTTTATCTTTGTAGTATGATTGATTTTCAGGAAATAATCGCGTTTATCATTTTAGGAATTGCAATTGTTGTTCTCTATTTTCATTTTTTTGGTAAAAAGAAATCGAAGAAGAATTGCAGTAGCGATGATTGTGGTTGTCACTAGCTTCCCAAAGCCACATCCAAACTCATCATCACAACAAATCCACCAATAAATCCGAGGGTTGCAATATCCGTATGTTTGTCTTGTTGCGTTTCCGGAATTACTTCTTCCACCACCACAAAAATCATTGCTCCGGCAGCAAATGCTAAAGCATAAGGTAAAATTGGGGTAAAAAACGTAACCGCAACTGCTCCCAAAACTCCGGCAATGGGTTCAACTAAAGCAGACGATTGTCCGTATAAAAAACTCTTTTTTCTACTCATTCCCATTCGTCGCAACGGCATCGAAACCGCAATTCCTTCCGGAAAATTTTGAATCCCAATTCCAATCGCTAGAATCGTTGCTCCGGCAATAGAAGCTTCGGGAATTCCGGCGGCCACTCCACCAAATAAAACGCCAACCGCCAAACCTTCGGGAATGTTGTGCAATGTTATGGCCAAAACCAAAAGTGTCGTTTTTTGCCACGGTGATTTTACGCCTTCCGTTTCTTTAAAATTGATATGTAAATGTGGTAAAACTTTATCTAGACCAAACAAGAAAAAGGCACCTAAAAGAAAACCAACTGCTGCCGGCATTACTTTTACAAAACCTTCTCCTTCCGACATTTCGATGGCAGGTGCAAGCAAACTCCAATAACTGGCAGCAACCATAACTCCGCCCGTAAAACCAAGCATTCCGTCTAAAGCGGCACGATTCATCGTCTTAAAAAAGAAAACGACAGATGCTCCTAAAGCCGTTAAAAACCAAGTAAATAACGTGGCATATAAGGCTGCTAAAATAGGGTCAATACTCGATAAATAATCAACAATACTATCAAACATATTATATCACTTTTACAAATAAATTACCGGCAATTTTATTCGAAATTAAAATCTCTTTTCCATTCATTAAAATAGTCAGCGACATATCAAAGGCTTCTTTATTGATAATTTCAATTTCCGAACCTAATGAAATTTGATGCTTGTCCAAGTACTGCAAAAAACTCGGCGAACTATCTTTTACGCCCAAACACATCACTTTTTTGTTCAAACCCACTTCAGAAAGTAATTGTTTTTCCACTTTTATCATCTGTCCATATCGATCAGGAATCGGGTCACCGTGCGGATCTTCTTTAGGGAAGCCTAAAAATTCGTCCAACCGATTAATTAATTTCTCCGATTTAATGTGCTCCAATTCTTCCGCCAAATCGTGTACTTCATCCCACGTAAAATCTAATTTTTCTACCAAAAAAACTTCCCACAAACGATGTTTTCGAACAATCATTTTCGCAGCGTGCAGTCCTTTTTGAGTGAGTGTCACGCCTTGGTATTTCTGATAATCAACCAACTCTTTTTCGGCTAATTTCTTCACCATATCGGTTACCGAAGAAGCCTTACTCTCAATCATACCCGCAATCGCATTGGTATTAATTCCTTTGGGCGATACCAACGATAAATGATAAATTACTTTGATATAATTTTCTTCCGAATAGGTCATAAATTCAATTAATTGAAAACAAATATACTAAGATAATTTGATATGAGTAAAATAATTTTTAGTTTTGTCTAAATTTATTTTTTGGTATGAAAAAAATTCTGCTTTTAGTTGTTTTATCTTTTACATTAACTTCACAAGCTCAAGAAAAAGGAACGGTTGTGGGTCATATTTTATCTGAAGGTCAAGCGGTTCCATTTGCAAGCGTTCTTTTGAAAAATGCAACAACAGGAACATCTTCTGATGAAAACGGAAATTTTTCCATTGAAGTTCCGTCGGGAAAGCAAACCATCATTGTGCAAGCAATCGGTTTTAAAAATCAAGAAAAAAATATTAATGTACCCTCCGGTGGAAAAATTCATTTGGATTTTAATTTAGAAGAAAGTGTTTTCGGACTCAATCAAGTCGTTGTTTCAGCTACTCGCGGATTGCAGAAAAGAACAGAAGCTCCGGTGATTGTAACCGTTACCAATTCGGAAGTTTTACAAAAAGCCCAAGCCATCAGTTTATCCGAAGGATTGAGTTTTCAACCCGGATTGCGAATGGAAACGAATTGTCAGAACTGCGGATTTTCTCAAGTTCGGATGAATGGTTTAGACGGAGCCTATTCTCAAATTTTAATGGATAGCCGACCGATTTTTTCTGCTTTAAATGGCGTGTATGGTTTGGATCAAATTCCAACCAATATGATTGAACGAATTGAAGTTGTTCGTGGTGGCGGTTCCTCTTTGTATGGGTCGAATGCGATTGCTGGCACCATCAACATTATTACAAAAGATCCAATTGAAAATTCGTTTGAAATTAATTCGCATTTAGGTTTAATTGACGGAAATGTGCCCGACAAAGCCTTAACGTTAAACGGAACAGTTTTATCAGAAGATTTAAATTTAGGTCTTCAAATTTTTGCGATGCTCCGTGACCGTGAACCTTTTGATGCAAATGATGATAATTTTACAGAAATTACGGCAATGCAAAATCGAACTTTCGGATTCAAATCGTTTTATCGTCCGTTTGAACGAAGTAAAATTACAGCCGAATTTCATACGGTAAACGAATTCAGAAGAGGTGGCGAAAATCGTTTTGATTTGCAACCGTTCGAAGCTCTTACGACAGAACAAATTACATCTAAAATGGTTGGTGGCGGACTCACATTTGAGAATTATTCGGAAGATGAAAAGAACAAATATGCTGTTTATTTCAACACCCAACAATCTAAAAATGACAACTTTTATGGTGGTCGAGCCGATGATGAATTTGGAAATATTGATTACGAAGAAAGTATTCGCGGCTACGGAAATACTGAAGTTGTAACTTGGATCGGTGGAGCACAATACAATAGAAAACAAGAATCGTTTTTAGGTGGATCGGCCACTTTAACAACCGGAGCCGAATACAAAAAAGAAATGATGGTTGATGAAAAACCAGGTTATAATGCATTTGTAAATCAAACATTAGATATTTTGGGAATTTATGCTCAACAAGAATGGAAAGTCAATGAAAAGTTGAAAGTCTTAGGCGGATTACGAGCCGATTTTCACAATGCTGCTGATGAGGACGTGATTTTTAATCCACGACTAAATATTCTCTATAATTTCAAAGAAAATTTGCAATGGCGAAACAGTTATGCCAAAGGATTTAGAGCTCCACAAGTTTTTTCGGAAGACATTCACGCCCGAATTGCAGCCGGAGAAGTGGCTTTGGTTGAATTAGCGGATGGATTAGAATCGGAAACATCACATTCGTTTTTAACGTCGTTAGATTGGAATAAAGTTACTCCAAATTCTGAAGCCGGATTAACCTTTGAAGCTTTCTACACCCGATTAAACGACCCATTTGTGTTAGAACAACTTACGGAAACCATTTGGGAAAAACGCAATGGAAAAGGAGCTGATGTGTATGGGGTGAATTTGGAAGCAAAATATGCTCCGGGCCAAAAATGGCAGTTTCAAGCAGGAGCAACGATTCAAAAAGCGTTGTATGACGAAGCGGTTCAATGGAGTGAAAACTTGACGAATACAAATCGAAATTTCTTTCGTTCGCCAAATGTGTATGGGAATTTAATGGCAACATTTTCGCCAAAAAAAGCATTTCATAACAATATTTCTGTCGTTTACACCGGAAAAATGTATGCTCAGCATTATGCCGGATTTATCGCAGAAGACCGTTTAGAAACTACCGGTGATTTTTATGAAGTCAATTTAAAATCATCTTATACGTTTGTGGTAAAAGAAAAATTACATCTTCAATTAAGTGGTGGAATTCAGAATGTATTCAATCAATACCAAAAAGATTTTGATTTAGGTGTGAATAGAGATGCTACTTATATTTACGGTCCATCTCGACCAAGAACCATTTTTGTTGGATTAAAAATTGGAACGGATTTGTTGTAAAAACTTATTTAATCATAACAAATCTTTATGATGCAAATCATCAAATAAAAATGAAAACTTAGTAACTTTGCAAAGTCTTAGAATCTAAGAATCGAACAATCCAAAAATCTAACAATCTAATAAAAAAAATATGTATCCAGAAGAAATGGTAAAACCAATGAGAGCCGAATTATCGGAAGTAGGTTTTCAAGAATTATATAGTGCAGAAGCAGTAGAAAATGCAATTTCACAAAAAGGAACAACGTTGGTAGTTGTGAATTCTGTTTGCGGATGTGCCGCCAGAAATGCAAGACCGGGAGCAAAAATGAGTTTAGACGGGTCTAAAAAACCGGACCAATTGGTTACTGTTTTTGCCGGTGTTGACAAAGATGCGGTTGATGCAGCAAGACAACATATGTTTCCTTTTCCACCATCGTCACCAAGTATGGCTTTGTTTAAAGATGGTGAATTAGTTCATATGTTAGAACGTCATCACATTGAAGGTCGTCCTGCGGAAATGATTGCAGAGAATTTAAAAGATGCGTATAACGAGTTTTGTTAAGCTCTGTTTTATAAAAATTAAATCCTTTCAGATGTAAATTTGAAAGGATTTTTTATTTGAATTCAGGAATGCAAAAAATAACTTGTTGTTCAATAAAAACATGAATAAGTGATTCTTCTTCTTCCGAAAAATCGTCTTTAAAATTCCCTTTTAAAATATCTTCTACGGAATTTTTCATAGATAAGTCGCGGTACTCAATCAACAATTCGTTTTCATTGATTTTGAGTAAGCAATCTTTTTCAGAAAAATCAACTTCTAAAAGTGGATTCACCTTTAAATCGAAAGCAATTTCTTCGTAGGCTTTTTGTAAAAGCGAATACAACGCACTCAACACTTTTGAAACGGTTGTGGAAGATAAACAAACCCGATCAGGACAATTGATAATGACATCATAATTGCATCGCAAATCGCAATTGCCTTTTTTGCCCCAGATAATTTCGTTAAACTCAGCAAAACTTCCCCAAGAACCGGGACCGGTTGGACCGTAAATTCCAACGGTCGGGACGTTGAATGCTCCTGCGACGTGGGTAATTCCGGCATCATTTCCGATATGGAAAAATGCGGATTCCATGGCTTTTCCAATATCATCTAAACCTCCGGTAACATAGTCGATATGAGTCATTTCTTTGGTAAAAAATTCAGCAGGATTTGGATCTTCTTTCCCTAAAATAATTTTACATTTTAGTTTTGGAAATAAATGATGTAACTCCTCAATTAATTTCGCAAAGTTTTCCGTTGGCCAAATTTTTAGTAAAAAACCGGCACCGGGATGAACGGTGTAATAAGGATTTTCGTAATCAGTATCTCTTTCAAAATAAGGATAACCTTTACTTTGATTGGAATAATTTTTATGAAACTTTGCTAATCCATCGATGTGATGTTGGATGGAATGTTGTTTTACTTTTTTATGTGTTGAATAGCGTATGGCATGTGGCAAATCATAACCACGAAAAGCAGGATAATTTCCTAATTCGATGATTTTATCAAAATCGGCTTCTTTTTCTTTAATTTTTTCTTCATCAACAATCGTAATTTCTTTAAAATACTTCGTAAAGAAAGAAACTAATCTTGGATGAACTGCAAAACTCACCGATTTAGAAACCTCTTTTAAATTGATTAAACTAGGCAAACAAAAGAAAATATCGCCCAAACCGCCATAACTTTTATAAACCAAAACATTACCCAAATCAGGGACATTTTCAGCTTCATTTTGATTTAAAATACGACTTACGTTATCCCAAAAAATCTGTGGCGTTTCTTTCATTTCCTGTTTGGCTCTTTCTTTATCGTTGGGATAAAAATCAAACGACCACGTTCCCACTCTGTCATTGGTAATCATTTCACAACCTGACAAAAAAGCTTCTGCAGCCAATCTTCCGGATGCTTCCTTAGCAAGGGGCTTACAAAAAAAATACTTTGATTGACCAAGAATTTTTAGAACTTCTTCATTTGGAATGTAATCATTCAAAAAAACATTGGATGGTAATTCTCTTCTCACTTCATTTTTCCCATACACTTGAAACATAAATTGTGGATTTTCAAGAGCATAATCAAGCAATGCTTCACCACCTTTTAAATAGCTAATATCACCAAAAAAAGGAATTACAGTTTCATTTTTTAGTTCAGAAATCTGCAATTTATCGACCTCAACTGTGGGAGGCATAATAATTTTATTGGCAACCGATTCGCCATAAAAAGCATAATGGTCTTCAAAATGTTTGGGAGATTGAAACGCATTCAACTTTGCATTTCCAAAAACTTCATGATATAAATGATATTTTTCGTTGTCGCAACAATTTCGAACCCCTCTGTCAACCGTGCATAAAATATTTCTTCGAATACAAAAATTGTAATCAAATTCAATTTTGATGTAGTTTACTTTTTCATCAACTAAATAATGTAACAATTTTTTTTCAAATCGGCATCGAGACGTACTATTCAATACAATTAAATCTGATTGATGAATTTTACTCTCAGCTACTTCAAAATTAGTCAACAAATCAACTTCAACAAAGTAACCCAATTGATTGCCAAGAGCGATCAATTGGGTTATAGTTAACTCAGCACCACGTTTTAGCGAGATGTCGGTGTCATGTAAAAAAAGAATTTTCTTCAATGAATAATTATAGGTGATTAATCATCATAATAGCCATCATCGTAGTAACCGTCGTCGTAATAACCATCGTCATAATAGCCATCATCGTAATAACCGTCATCATAGTATCCATCATCATAGTATCCATCATCATAGTATCCATCATCATAATAACCGTCATCATAAGAATCATCACTGTCTGACGAACAGGAAGCAACTAAATTCCCTGTGATTACTAAAGCCGAACTGACTAGTATCACCTTTCCTGAATTCTTTAAAAAATTACGTCTGTTCATAAAATCAATTAGTTAGGTTAAACAAATATATATAGTTTTTATTTTAAATAACAAGCGATTAAATAAAAACCCTACTATTTATATTTAATCTAAAATGTTTATTTTTGTAGCGAATTCTTCCATTTAGAATTTATCTTATTGTATTAACCCTAAAACGTTTATAGCATGCAACTGTATAACACGATGAGGGCAGAAGAAAGAGCCGAGCTTATTGATCAAGCCGGCAAGCAACGACTTACGTTGTCTTTTTATGCCTACGCCAAAATTGAAGACCCTAAAAAATTTAGAGATGATTTATTCTTAGCCTGGAATCCGTTGGATGTCTTGGGAAGAATTTATGTGGCTCACGAAGGAATTAACGCCCAACTTTCGTTGCCGGCTGATTATTTTTATCAATTCAAAGACACGCTGGAAGTTTATGATTTTATGAAAGGAATCCGACTCAATGTGGCTCGAGAACAAGACGATCATTCCTTTTTAAAATTGACCATAAAAGTGCGTCATAAAATTGTAGCTGATGGGCTTGATGATTCCACTTTTGACGTAACCAATAAAGGAATTCATTTAAAAGCGAAGGAATTCAACCAACTTTTAGAAGACCCAAACACCATTGTGGTTGATTTTAGAAATCATTATGAAAGTGAAATTGGTCATTTTAAAGGAGCAATCACTCCGGATGTGGATACGTTTAGAGAATCGTTACCTATTATTGAAGAGCAATTGAAAGATTTTAAAGAAGATAAAAATCTTTTGATGTATTGCACGGGCGGAATTCGATGTGAAAAAGCCAGTGCGTTTTTTAAACACAAAGGTTTTAAAAACGTATATCAATTAGAAGGTGGAATTATTGAATATGCTCGTCAAATTGAACAAGAAGGTTTACAAAGTAAATTCATTGGTAAAAATTTTGTTTTTGATCATCGCTTAGGCGAAAGAATCACAAACGATATTGTTTCGCAATGTCATCAATGTGGAAAACCGTGTGATAATCATACTAATTGTGTAAACGATGGTTGCCATTTATTGTTTATTCAATGTGATGAATGTAAAGAAAAAATGGACAACTGCTGCTCATCGGAATGTCAGGAAATCATTCATTTACCATTAGCAGAACAAGTGAAATTACGTCGCGGAATTCAAAAAGGAAATATGATTTTCAAAAAAGGAAAATCGGATGCACTAAAATTTAAACATTCCGGTGAATTGAGCGATAAATCATTAGCTACAGCCGAAAAACCAAAACCCATTCGCGAACGCATCAAACAGAAAAAAATATTGGTTGGCAAAGCAGAACATTATTACACCAAAGCACAAGTTGGCTTATTTTTAATTGAAAACCAAGAAATAAAATCAGGAGACAAAATCTTAATATCAGGTCCAACCACAGGAAATCAGGAATTGGTTTTAGAGAAAATCTTTGTCAATGGCAAAGAAAATTCTGTAGCAAATGTAGGAGATAAATTGACTTTTGCAGTTCCGTTTAGAATTCGATTATCGGATAAATTGTTTAAGATTATAAGTTAAAAGCTAGTAAATAACTATATATGCCTCACTCATTCACAAAAATTTGGATACACGCCATTTGGACAACAAAGAGCAGAATTGAACTAATTGATTATTCTATCGAAAAGCAAGTTTATGATTTAATTTTTGATGAATTAAAAGAACTCAATTGCCCCACAAGAATAATCAATGGAATGCCAGATCATATTCATATCTTATTTTTATTAAACCCTCAAAAATCTTTAGCTGATGTTTTGAAACAAGTCAAAGGAAGTGTTTCACATGCTTTAAACGGTAGTGATTTACTACCCGGAAAATTTGCATGGCAAACTGGTTATGCCGCATTCTCTGTTAGTGAATCACAGTTACAAAAAGTGCATGATTATATTAAAAATCAAAAAAATCATCACTCAAAGATGAACTTTGATGAAGAGCAAAAAGTACTTTTGAAGTTGCATAATGTTAGTGAATGAATTTATTTTTTATATTCCCACGGTTGAAACCGTGGGCGAAGTTTGAAGTAGATGACGGATGTTCAGACAAACAAGGTTAACGCAAACAAAACTTAACCCACGGTTTCAACCGTGGAAAGGTAAAAATTTGTAAAATCTTACCACTACAACTTCTATCAAAAAAATACTATCTTTACAAACTTAACGTTTAATGTCAGTAGTCTCGTTATAAATAACGAGATGACCAAATATATATAAATTATGGCTTGTACAAACTGTTCGACAGGGAGCAAAACCGGTGGTGCTCCTCAAGGATGTCAAAATAAAGGCACTTGCGGCACCGATAGCTGCAATAAATTAACGGTTTTTGACTGGTTAGCAAATATGAGTTTGCCAAGTGGTCAAGAACAATTTGATTGTGTGGAAGTACGTTTTAAAAACGGACGAAAAGAATTTTACCGCAACACCGAAAAACTTTCATTAATCATTGGCGACATTGTTGCTACTGAAGCTTCTCCTGGTCACGATGTGGGAATTGTAACTCTTGTTGGTGAATTGGTAAAAGTTCAAATGAAGAAAAAAGGAGTGAATCATACAAGTCCAGATGTTGCAAAAGTGTATCGAAAAGCTTCTCAAAAAGATATTGATATTTGGGCCGATGTGCAGAAAAAAGAAGAGCCGATGAAAGTGAGAGCTCGTGAAATTGCTATTCAGCTTCAATTACAAATGAAAATTTCAGACATCGAATTTCAAGGTGATGGTTCCAAAGCTACTTTTTATTACACTGCAGAAGATCGCGTTGATTTTCGTCAATTAATTAAAGAATATGCTCAGACTTTCAAAACCAGAATCGAAATGAAACAAGTTGGTTTTCGTCAGGAAGCAGCTCGCTTAGGCGGAATAGGGTCTTGCGGAAGAGAATTGTGCTGCTCCACTTGGTTAACCGATTTTAGAAGCGTGAACACCTCAGCAGCAAGATATCAACAGCTTTCTTTAAATCCTCAAAAATTGGCAGGACAATGCGGTAAACTCAAATGCTGCTTAAACTATGAGTTAGACACGTATATGGACGCATTAAAAGATTTTCCGGATTTTGACACTAAAATCGAAACCGAAAGAGGGGTTGCCTATTGTCAAAAACAAGATATTTTTAAAGGATTAATGTGGTTTGCTTATGCAGATAACATTGCCAATTGGCATGTGATTCACATTGATCAGGTAAAAGAAATTGTAGCCGAAAACAAACAACGTAAAAGAATTTCTTCATTGGAAGATTTTGCGTTAGAAATTGTGGCAGAACCTAAACAAGACTTCAACAATGCAATGGGTCAAGAGAGTTTAACCCGATTTGATCAACCAAAAAGAAAGAAAAATAACAACAATAATAACAAAAAAAGAAGACCAAATAAAATTGTTAAAAATGACCCTAAGAAATAGTCTGTTTTTAGTTTTTTTATTGATTTTTGTGACATCTTGTGACAAAAAAAGACTTTTTGACGAATATAAAAAAGTTGGAAAAGTGTGGCACAAAGACAGTATTGTAACTTTTTCTGTGGAACAAAAAGATACAGTTGCCAAACATAATCTTTACATCAACATACGAAACAACAAAAATTATGAATTTAATAATTTGTTTCTAATTGTTGAAATGGAACAACCCAACAAAAAAACAATTGTAGACACGTTGGAGTATCAAATGGCCGAACCAGACGGAACGTTAATGGGTGAAGGTTTAACCGATACGAAAGAAAATAAATTGTTTTACAAAGAAAATTTTGTGTTCCCAAAATCAGGAAAATATCAAATTTATATTCAACAAGCCTTACGAAAATCAGGAAAAATTGAAGGCATCACAGCACTGGACGGTGTTACAGATGTTGGATTACGAATAGAAAAAGCAGAATAATATGGCTAAGAAAAATAATTCTACAGTTAAAGACATAAGTTACTATCAAAAAAAATTCTGGAAAGTATTTTTCATCGGATTAGGTGCAATGCTTTTATTTTTTGCTTTTGCAAATTTTGGATTGTTTGGCTCCATGCCTAGTTTTGATGAATTGGAAAATCCTGATTCAAATTTAGCTACCGAAATAATTTCTTCAGATGGTGAGGTTTTAGGAAAATTCTACCGCGAAAACCGTTCTCCGGTAAAATATGAAGATTTACCAAAACACCTTGTAGATGCATTGGTTGCAACAGAAGATGAGCGATTTTATGAACACTCAGGAATTGATGCAAGAAGAACATTTGGTGCTGCAGTTAAGTTAGGATCAGATGGTGGAGCAAGTACCATCACACAACAATTAGCTAAACTTTTATTTCATGGCGAACGTTCTAGAAATATCTTTGTGGCAGTTACACAAAAAATTAAAGAGTGGATTATTGCCACCAAATTAGAACGTCAATATACCAAAAACGAAATCATCGCACTCTATTTAAACAGAGCCGATTTTGTTAACACAGCTGTGGGAATACGATCTGCTGCAAAAGTTTATTTTGGAAAAGAACCTCGTGATTTATCTATTGAAGAAAGTGCATTGTTGGTTGGAATGCTAAAAAACCCATCGCTATACAACCCAACAAAAGAAAAAAGAAAAGAACTGGTTTTCAATAGAAGAAATACTGTTTTAGCTCAAATGGTTCGAAACAACTTTTTAGAACCGGAAGCAAAAGCACAATTAGAAAAAAAACCTATTGTTTTAGATTTTAGTCCAGAGGGTCATCTAGAAGGAATTGCCACTTACTTCAGAGAATATCTTCGCGATTACATGAAAACATGGGTCAAAGAAAACAAAAAACCAGACGGTTCAGAATACAATATTTACAATGATGGTTTAAAAATCTACACTACTATCGATTCGCGTATGCAAAAACATGCCGAAGAAGCAGTGCACGAACATTTAAAAAACCTTCAAGTTGAATTTTTTAAAAGTCAGAAAAGAAATAAAAATGCTCCATTTTACAGAATCACTGACGATGAAACGGAGAAATTGCTAAAAAGAGCAATGAAAAATTCTGAACGTTGGCGATTGATGAAAGCACAAGATAAAAGCGAAGCAGACATCATAAAATCGTTTGACATTAAAACAGAAATGAGAGTTTTCACCTGGAAAGGCGAACGAGACACCATTATGACTCCAATGGATTCTATCCGTTATTATAAACATTTCCTAAGAAGCGGAATGATTTCAATGGAACCTCAAACCGGACATGTTAAAGCTTGGGTGGGCGGAATCAACTATAAACACTTTCAATATGACCATGCCGGACAAGGAGCAAGACAAGTTGGCTCAACATTCAAACCATTTGTTTATGCCACTGCAATTGAAGAATTAAGAATGTCTCCTTGCGATTCAATTATTGATTCTCCATTCACCATTCCGAGAGGAAGGCATAATGTTAGTGATAATTGGACGCCTAGAAATTCGGATGGAAAATACCGTGGAATGATAACTTTAAAGAAAGCTTTGGCTAATTCTATCAATACCATTTCTGCTAAATTAATCGACAGAACCGGACCAAAAGCTGTTATCGATTTAACACATAAATTAGGTGTCACAGCTGATATTCCCGAACAAGTTTCCATTTGTTTAGGGGCGGTAGAAATTACCGTTCAAGACATGGTAGCTGCTTTTAGTACATTTGCCAACAAAGGAATTTATATAAAACCACAACTTATCACTCGTATTGAAGACAAAAACGGAAATGTTATTTATGAAAATATTCCCGAAAGTCATGATGTGCTGAGTCAAGATATTGCTTATGCGGTTGTAAAATTGATGGAAGGCGTTACCGAAGACGGAACAGGAACAAGATTAAGAAGCGGAAGAGCGGGTTTCAGACATTACGACTACAAATTAGACAATCCAATTGCCGGAAAAACAGGAACTACTCAAAATAATTCTGATGGTTGGTTTATGGGATTTGTACCAAATTTATGCACCGGGGTTTGGGTAGGCTGTGAAGACAGATCTGCACGATTTAACAGTACTGCAATGGGTCAAGGTGCCACAATGGCTTTACCTATTTGGGGAATATATATGGATAAATGCTATAAAGACAAAAAACTCAATGTTTCAAAAGATCCTTTTGAAAGACCGGAAAATATAACCGTAAAAGTAGATTGTTGGAAAGCAGCGAAAGATACGTTAGACTTTGATCAGGATTTAGACGAGTTTAATTTTTAGAAAATTCACATAAAAACAATTATAAAAGAATGGACTTTGCAAAAAGCCCATTTTTTTATACCTTTAAAATTCGAAAACAAACAAACGATATGATTACACGAAAAGTAAATTCTGTTCAAGAAGCTCTTGTTGGAATTACCGATAATATGACCATTATGCTCGGAGGTTTTGGCCTTTGCGGCATTCCGGAAAACAGCATCGCTGCATTAGTAAAAATGGGCGTTTCTAATCTTACTTGCATTTCAAATAATGCCGGTGTGGATGATTTTGGATTAGGATTATTGCTCCAAAAGAAACAAATCAAAAAAATGATTTCTTCTTATGTTGGTGAAAATGCTGAATTCGAACGTCAAATGCTTTCAGGAGAATTAGATGTTGAACTCACGCCACAAGGAACATTAGCCGAAAAATGCAGAGCTGCTCAACACGGAATTCCGGCTTTTTTCACGCCTGCCGGCTTTGGAACTGAAGTAGCCATCAATAAAGAAATACGAAAATTTGACGGAAAAATGTATGTGATGGAAGAAGCCTATAAAGCCGATTTCGCTATTATTAAAGCATGGAAAGGCGACGAAGCCGGAAACTTAATTTTTAAAGGAACAGCCCGAAACTTTAATTCGTGCATGGCAGGAGCTGCCAAAATCACAATTGCTGAAGTAGAAGAACTAGTGCCCGCCGGAACACTAGACCCCAATCAAATTCACATTCCCGGAATTATGGTGAACCGAATTTTTCAAGGCGAAAAGTTTGAAAAAAGAATCGAACAAAGAACAGTTAGAAAGAAGTAAACAGTGGTCAGATTTTAGTGTTCAGTTAAAAAACTGCATAAACCAATAAAAGTATGTTAACAAAAGAAGATATAGCAAAACGCATTGCAAAAGAAGTAAAAGACGGTTACTACGTAAACTTAGGAATCGGAATCCCGACATTGGTTGCCAATTTTGTTCGAACCGATATTTCTGTTGAATTTCAAAGTGAAAACGGCGTGCTTGGTATGGGACCATTTCCGTTTGAAGGCGAAGAAGATGCCGATATCATCAACGCAGGAAAACAAACTATCACTACTTTGCCCGGAGCTTCCTTTTTTGACTCGGCTTTTAGTTTTGGAATGATTCGAAGCAAAAAAGTAGATTTAACCATTTTAGGTGCGATGGAAGTTTCTGAAAACGGTGATATTGCCAATTGGAAAATCCCCGGAAAAATGGTGAAAGGAATGGGCGGAGCAATGGATTTAGTTGCTTCAGCCGAAAATATCATCGTTGCTATGATGCACGTGAACAAAGCAGGTGAATCAAAAGTATTAAAAAATTGTACCCTTCCGCTTACGGGCGTTGGTTGCGTTAAAAAAATTGTCACCGAATTAGCCGTAATGGATGTTACTTCAAAAGGTTTCAAACTTCTTGAACGAGCTCCTGGTGTTTCAGTGGAAGAAATCATCAAAGCTACCGAAGGAACGTTAATTGTGGAGGGAGAAATTCCGGAGATGGTTTTGGACTAAAATTTACAAAATAATAAAATGAAAAAATCCACCTACACACTTCTTATTTCACTTTGCTTTTCAATCATTTATGCTCAGGAAAATGTAGATTTTTCGGGTGAGAAAAAAGTTATTTCGCCCGAAATTCATGGCGATAATACCGTTACATTTCGTTTTGAAGCTCCCAACGCAAAAAAAGTATTTTTAGAAGGAGATTTTCTTAGTCAACAAGGATTGATTGAAGGAAAAACTGAAATGAAAAAAAATGAAAAAGGAATTTGGACTTTTACGACTTCTACTCTTCAGCCCGAATTATACAGTTATAAATTTATAGCAGATGGTTTGGCTGTTAACGACCCAAACAACGTTCATTTTAGTAGAGATGTGGCAACTGTTGTCAATATTTTTATTGTTCCAAGCGGAAAAGCCGAATTATATAAAGTGAATCATGTGCCACACGGAACAGTTTCAAAACGATGGTATGAATCGCCTACTTTAAAAATGAACCGTAGATTAACGGTTTATACTCCACCCGGATATGAAAAAAGTAAGGAAAATTTTCCTGTTCTTTATCTATTGCACGGAGCAGGTGGCGATGAAGAGGCTTGGTTAACCCTGGGAAGAACTGCTCAAATTTTAGACAACCTAATTGCTCAAGGAAAAGCAAAACCAATGATAGTTGTCATGCCAAACGGAA
Organism: Flavobacterium sp. T50_26; assembly: GCF_057652995.1. NCBI lineage: Bacteria > Pseudomonadati > Bacteroidota > Flavobacteriia > Flavobacteriales > Flavobacteriaceae > Flavobacterium > Flavobacterium sp. T50_26. The sequence continues at coordinate 149,872 of NZ_JBYFCC010000004.1, read as the reverse complement.
ATGCTAGTCAATCAGCAGCTCCCGGAGAATCTAAAGAAGGTTTTTATACCCCGGACTTTATTCAACCGGATATGTTTTCGGGAAACACCGAAAAAGCATTCGGCGATGTAATTCAATTTATTGAATCGGAATACCGTGTAAAAAAAGAAAAATCATCAAGAGCCATTGCAGGGTTATCGATGGGAGGATTTCATACCATCATTATTTCCGCTAATTATCCAAAAACATTTGATTACATGGGCGTGTTTTCGGCGGCTCTTTTTCAACCGAAAGAAGCTGAGAGTGAAATGTATTTAAACATCGAAAAAAAGCTAAAAGCTCAAAAAGAGAATAATTATAAATTATATTGGAAAGCGATTGGCAAAACGGATTTCTTATTTAAAGAAGCCACCGATTTTAGAAATCTACTTAATTCGATGAATTTCAACTATACCTACAAAGAATCGGAAGGTGGGCATACTTGGTCAAACTGGCGAGATTATCTTTCAGAATTTGCACCTTTATTATTTAGATAATTTCATTTATTCAAAAATGCCAATAAAACCTCATTTGCATTGCCAAAAGTAGGAGGCTGATCGGTTACACTCACCACTCTTTTTTTGTTTAATTTATATGTCAAATCAAATTCTGTCGTAAACAAAATAACCGATAAAAACGGATTATTGATAAAAGGAAGTAAGCGATCAAAAGAACTATCAATAGTATGAATTTCAAACAATTCTTCTCTTTGAAAGCGGAATTTAAGTTCTAACTTTAATTCGTTTTCTTCTAAAACGGGTCGTATAAAAATATTTTTTATTTCGGTGTTGCCGATGGTTTTTGCAAAAGTAAGTTTGGCAAAAGTTCCGTCAGAAAGACTGGTTTTAAATTGTTCATAAAACTCAGAAAACGTTGCTGTAAATAACATAAATTTTTATTTTTTATCCTTTCGGAATCGCTTCAATTAATTTTTTAGTGTAAGAACTTTTTGGATTGGCATACAATTCATCGGCATCAGCCATTTCTTCAATTTTTCCTTTATTCATTACCAAAACTTGATCGCTCATGTATTTCACCACAGCCAAATCATGGGAAATAAAGATATAGGTGAATCCGAAATTTTCTTTTAATTCATTCAATAAATTTAAAACCTGAGCTTGAACAGAAATATCTAACGCAGAAACCGATTCATCACACACAATCAACTTGGGTTGCAAAGCAATCGTTCTGGCAATTCCAATTCGTTGCCGTTGACCGCCGGAAAATTCGTGCGGATAACGGTTATAAAAATCTTCACCCAACCCCACTCGCTCTAAAATTTCAATTGCTTTTGCTTTTCGTTCTGTGTCATTTTTATATAACCCGTGGACTTTCATCGGTTCCATAATTGCTTTCCCAATTGGAATTCTAGGGTTTAACGAGGAATACGGATCCTGAAAAATAATTTGAATTTCTTTTCTGAGTTTTCGGATTTCGTCTTTATTCAGTTTTGTAATATCATTTCCTTTGTAAAAAATTTGTCCGGCAGTTGCTTTGTCTAATTGTAAAATAGCATTTCCTAACGTTGATTTTCCACAGCCGGATTCGCCAACTAAACCAACTGTTTCACCTTCATAAATTTTAAAACTTACATCATTAACAGCTTTAAAAGACAGTTTTTTTCCTAATAAACCAACCGTTGACAAGTATTCTTTTTCTACATTTTTTACTTCCAAAAGAGGAGCTTTTGCATAAATTTTTTTTTGATTTTCTTTTCGTTCTTCGGCAGAAATAATTTCGCTTTTACTTGTTTCGTTTAAAAAATCCTGAATTGTTGGAAGTCTTTTCAACCGAAATTCCAACGACGGTCGGGAAGCAATTAAGGCTTTAGTGTAATTGTGTTGCGGATTTTCAAAAATGGCTTTGGCATTGCCTTGTTCCACAATTTCACCTTTATACATCACTAAAACCCGATTGGCAATTTCTGAAACCAAAGACAAATCATGGGAAATAAACAAAATGCTCATTTTGGTTTCTTGTTGCAAATCTTTCAATAATTGAATGATTTCCTTTTGAACAGTTACGTCTAAAGCGGTTGTGGGTTCATCAGCAATTAAAATTTTTGGCTTACAAGCAATCGCCATCGCAATCATGACACGTTGTTTTTGACCACCAGAAATTTGATGCGGATATTTGTTGAAGAGTTCTTCCGGATTAGGTAATTTGACTTTTTCAAACAACAAAATCACTTCTGTTCTAATTTCCTTTTTGGATAGAGATGTATGTCTTTCTAAAATTTCTGCTACTTGAAAACCGCATTTTAAGGATGGATTTAACGAACTCATTGGTTCCTGAAAAATCATCGCAATGTCATTTCCTCTTATTTTTTGGAATTCCTTATCGGATAAATTCGTGATTTCTTTTCCATTAAAAACAATTGTTCCGTTTGTAATTTTTGAAATCTTTAGAGGTAGCAAACCCATGATTGCCAGTGACGAAACCGATTTTCCTGAACCGGATTCTCCAACGATTCCCACGATCTCATTTTCATATAAATCATAGGTTAAACCGTGAACAACCGGCACATATTCTTTCTCTTTTTTAAAAGAAATAGTTAGTTTTTTTACCGATAAAAGAATGCTGTTTTCCATTGTTTAAAATTAATCCATTTTTTTTATTTACATCTGTAAATTGCTTTTTTTCGTAACTTAAAGAAACAGTTCATTAGAATTGGTAATCTCAACATTCAACCATTGTTAAATAATGTATATTTTTTTAAGTAAATCAGTAGAAAAAATTAAATTTATATCTTTGAATCATTAAATTTCCCAATCAACTAATGAAAAACCTCTACTTATCAAAAATAAACTTCTATATAAGTTTTTTTATACTACTTTTTTCCATCTCTGTAATTGGTCAGACGGAAGAAGAGAAAAAGGCATTGTTAGAACAATATGATCTATCAAAAATAAAACAATTGCAAACTGAACTTTCTGAAAAAGCAAAAATAGATAAAGAAAAAGCTCTATTTTCTGCAAAAGCAAATCAGTGGGAAGTTTTCAAAAAAAATGCAGACGGAAGTATAGACGAATTAATGGGTTTATTTCCTGATGGAAAACCAAAATATTTTTCGATCAACAACATCAATGCCGCAATTTCCACACGAGCAAATCAATTACATTCCGGTGGCGGATTAGGATTAAACTTAAACGGACAAGGAATGATTGGCGGTGTTTGGGATGGAGGTCCTGTTAGAACAACACACCAAGAATTTGGCGGAAGAATGTCTGTGGGAGACGGTGCAACCGAACTAAACGGAAACAGTTTTCACGCAACGCACGTAACCGGAACAGTTGGAGCCGGTGGAGTGGATTCTGATGCGAAAGGAATGGCGTTTCAAGCAACCATTAAAACATTTGATTGGACACAAGATGAAGCAGAAGTGTTGGGGGAAATTCAAAACGGACTTTTGCTTTCTAATCATTCCTATGGAACACGCTTATTTAATGTGCCCAATTGGTATGCCGGAGCTTACACGCAAGATGCTCTTCAATGGGATATGATTCACTATGTTTCGCCATATTATTTAATGGTTGTTGCTGCTGGAAATGATGGAAATATTACTAACGGAGACCCAACAACTGTAGACTTTGACAAACTTACAGGAAATAAAAACGGCAAAAACAATTTAGTGGTAGCCAATGGTCAGGATGCCGAAATTGACAGTAACGGCAACTTGATTTCTGTGAATATAAATTCTGCTAGCAGCGAAGGCCCAACAGATGATTTACGAATAAAACCAGATGTTACAGGTAACGGAACCGGACTTTATTCTACCCATAGCACCGGTGATGGTGATTATACTACCCTTTCCGGAACTTCAATGGCGAGTCCGAATGTAATGGGAACGTTGTTGTTGCTTCAACAACATCACAACAATTTATATCAAAAATTTATGAAATCGGCTACCCTGAAAGGATTGGCTTGTCATACGGCAGATGATGCAGGAAATCCCGGTCCCGATGCAATTTTTGGTTGGGGACTTTTGAATGCAAAAACCGCTGCAAATGCCATTTCAAACAACGGATTGAACACTTGGATTTCAGAAGAAAGTTTGACAAAAAACCAAGTATATACTAAAACTGTAAAATCAATTGCCGGTCAACCTTTGGTTGCTACAATTTGTTGGACAGATATTCCGGGTAATGCTAACACTGGAGATTTAAACGACCCAACACCTGTAATCGTGCACGATTTAGACATAAGAATCTCCCAAGGTTCAACCACTTTTTATCCTTGGCGATTGCAAGCAGATGCCACTCAATTTGCACTAAGAAATGATGATAATTTTGTAGATACTGTTGAAACAGTTGCAATTGATAACGCAAACGGTGGCGATTATACGATAACTATTTCGTATAAAGGAACTTTGGAAACCAACAAACAAGATTATTCGCTTATTATTTCAGGAATTGATTCTGATTTCGGTTTTGTTCCACTTGGCTATGACCAGACCGTTTGTTCAAATGAAAATGCCGCTTTTTCATTCACATTTACTAGTAATGAAAGTGGAAATGTTTCTTTTTCTGTGATAGATGTTCCGGAAGGTGCAGTTACAAATTTAAGCGAGACAACGTTGAGCAGCAGTGGAAATTTCGAACTAATTATATCTAATTTAACTTCCGTTGAACCTGGGAATTATTCAATTGGAATTGTAGCTTCAAACGCAAATGAATCTGAAACAAGGTATGTGAATTTAAAAATTTTAAGTTCTGAATTTGAATTGATTGAAACTACTTCACCATCAAATGGACAAACAGATGTTGCTGCTTCAATAAATTTATCCTGGGAAGAAGATGCAAATGCCGAAAACTACGCCGTTGAAGTTGCTACAGATGTTGCTTTCAACACAATTTTGTGGACAGAAACTACAGTAAACACAACTGTAAATGTAACCGATTTAATTAGTCAAACCGTCTACTATTGGCGAGTAAAACCTAGTAATCGTTGTGGGAATTCTACTGATTTTTCAGTGGCTAGTTTCCAAACCGGAATTTTAGCATGTGGAATTGAATTTTCGGCAACCGATTTTTCTAATGCTTTTATTGATAATATTGCCAATTCAGTTGCCACAATTCCGATTAATGTTTCTGGCGGAATTACAATTGCTGATATTAATGTAAGTTTATATATTTCGCACTCTTGGGTGCAAGATATGTCGATTTATCTAATTGGTCCTCCGGAAATAGGAAGTCCGTCTATTACTTTGTTTGAAGAGCCTTGCGGAGGAAACGATGACATTATTGCTACCCTTGACGACTCCGGTTCACTATTGAGTTGCGGTTCTGATCCGGCAATTTCGGGAATCATCAAACCCAATCAACCTTTAAATAATTTGAATGGTTTGTTGGCAAATGGGATTTGGACATTGTTTGTAATTGATAAATATAATAATGATGGCGGAACGATCAATGCCGTTAGTTTATCGTTTTGTAATTCAATTCCAATTGAAAATAATTTAAGTTTTAGCAACAACGGAATTGTTACAGAAGTAAATAGTACTAAAACAATTTTGGCCACAGAAATTATTGCTTTAACTCCTTTACAAACAGCATCAAATCAAATTTATACTTTAATTGAATTGCCATCACTTGGTGTTTTGAAAAAAGAAACTGTCAATTTATCAATTGGTAATACTTTTACTCAAGAAGATATAAATTCGAATAAAATTAGCTACACAAATTCATTAACAGATGAAGCAACCGATAGTTTTAAGGTGAATATTGAAAATGCGTCATCAGGCTGGTTACCCAATGTTGTGATTCCGATTACGATTCAAGATAATCTTAGTTTAATTGAAAATAGTGGTGTTCAGGCACTCATTTATCCAAATCCATCCAACGGAAAAGTAACAGTTTCGTGGTCTGAAAATTTAGAAACTACTATTGATTTATTCGATTTACAAGGGCGAAGCATTTTATCAAAACAAATTAATACATCAAATACGGAATTAGATATAAATGAATTTTCAGATGGAATTTATTTGATTTCTGTTCGGAATGAAAAGGTAAAAACAACGAAGAAAATTGTGTTGAAGAAATAAAAAAAGGCTCCTGATTTGGAGCCTTTTTTATACGTGAATAATTTCGTCTTCAATTAATAAATCTTCTCTTCTAAATCGCAAGAAAATTTGAGCAACAGCAATTACATCTTTTTCGCAATAAGTGATTATTCGGTCAATGTCTTTTTCAACATAATAAACATAAGCCACTTCGCTCCCATCAATATCATCTTTTGGAGAAGGAATTTGGAGTACTTTTGTTAACAATCTCATCGAAGAAAAATGTTTATAATCACCAAATTTCCAAAGTTCCATTGTGTCTAAATGCGGAACTTCCCATGGTTTTTTTCCGAATAAATTTAGTTTGGGAGGAATCTCAACTTGATTGATAATCATCCGTCTGGCAATAAACGGAAAGTCAAATTCTTTCGCATTATGACCGCACAAAATGTGTTGTGGTTGATTAAAATGATTATTTAATAAATTGCTGAAGTCTTTTAGAATTTTCTTTTCTTCACCAAAAAAAGTGGTTACCCTAAAGTTTCGGATGTCGCCTTTGGTTGTAAAATAACCCACAGAAATACAGATAATTTTTCCAAACTCTGCCCAAATTCCGGCACGATCATAAAATTCTTCTGGAGTAAATTCGTCTTTGCGTTGGTAGTGTGTTTTAGATTCAAACAGATATTGTTTTTCTTCATCCAACAATTTGAAATTTTCTTCTTCAGGAACGGTTTCAATATCTAAAAATAAAATGTTGTCGAGTTTGATTTTATCTATCATGGCTTTGTAATTTATTCATAAATATATAAAAAAGCATTAACAGTAAGAAAAATTGCAGAAATTTTTTAACAAAAAAACCATCTTGAAAAAACAAGATGGTTCAATTGAATTATAATTTAGGAATATAGATTATTGACTAACCGGAGCTGAATCAATTACTTTTCCTTTAATTGTAAGTACTTTTGGCACTTCGTTTTCATTTAAAGAAACAGTAACTGTTTTAGAGAATGCTCCAGCTGAAGCGGCATTATAAGTAGCTGTTACTGTTGCTGTATCACCAGGTTTTACAGGCGTTTTTGTGTAATTTGTAGCTGTACAACCACATGAAGCTTTTACGTTAGTAATAATAACTGTTTGCTTAGTTGTATTAGTAAAAGAGAAATCGTGAGATACAGGAGTTCCTTTTTTAATATCTCCAAAATCATATACCACTTCTTTCCAAGTTACCGGAGAAGTAGGTTTTTGAGCAGCTGGAGATGTGGTAATAGCTGGTTTAGCAGCAACTGGTTTTTTTTCTTGAGCTGTTGCACCAACAGAGAATAATAATGTTGCAGCAATTGCAAATAAAGATACTTTTAATGATTTCATACGTTATTATTTTAATTAGTTAAATTATTCATTTTGAACATAGCAAATATATTCACAAGAAAGCAGATATTTGTTAAGCACATTATAAGTTTTGTTAATGAGATGTTAATCGACATTATTTAACCAAAATTTAAACATTTCTGTGAGTAGATTTGTCAAAACATAATTAAAGCAAACCTTTGAAATTTAACCGTTTAAATAGTATCATCTTAGCTGGATTTCTCTGCATTGTTGGCGTTTTAGTCATGCAGTTACTTATGCTTAATCAAGCCTATACATTTGAGAAAAAAGATTTTGAAGAAAAAATTCATTTTGCACTGCAAGATGTAGTGAAACGGATTTATCGAGATAACAAAACACCGTTAACCATAACGAATCAGGTAAAAAAAATTACCGATGACTATTACATTGTGAATCTTGATGATGTTTTTGAGCACGAAGTATTAGAATATTATCTCAAAACAGAATTTGAAAAAGTAAAACTTGAACTGGATTATGAATATGCCATTTATGATTGTGCCACCGATGAAATGATCTACGGCAGCTATATTTCAAGCGATACCGGAAAACCGGAAAAATGTGAAAATTGTTTCAAAAAAAATGATGGTTTAATATACTATTTCGGGATTCGTTTTCCCGATTTACAACATAAATTTATCACTTCATTAGGTCAATATTGGATTTATACAGGCATTTTATTGTTGGTTTTGATTATCTATGTTTACTCGGTTATTTTATTGTTGAAACAAAAAAAATATACGGAATTGCAAACGGATTTTATCAATAATATGACGCACGAATTCAAAACGCCACTTTCATCAATTTTGATTGCTTCGCAATATGCCACTTCGCAAGAAGAAATTAAAAACAATCCGAAATTGGCAAAATACATTCAAATTATCACCAACCAAAGTCATAAATTGAATCATCATATCGAACGGATTCTAAATGTTGCCAAAGGAGATGCTAAATGGATTGAATTAGAAAAAAACACCATCAATCTGAAAGAAATTCTGGAGTTGGTAAAGGAAAATACACTACTTAAATCAACTAAAAATACTACGATTGACATAGATGTTTCGGATAAAGTAAAAATTTTGGCAGATGAATTTCATTTCAACAATATTCTGTTTAATTTGGTGGATAATGCGGTGAAATATTGCCCCGAAAATCCCGAAATAACCATCAAATCATCCGAAACAGAAAAAGGAATGACACTCAGTTTTTCCGATAACGGAAGCGGAATTTCACCTCAACATATTGATTATGTTTTTGATAAATTTTATCGCGTTCCCAGAGAAAATAAAAAAGACATTGAAGGTTTTGGCATTGGTTTATTTTACGTAAAAAAAATCATCGATTTGCATCATTGGAAAATTTCAATCAAAAATAATTCAACCAAAGGAATTACGGTTTCTATATTCATTCCCAAAAAAGACATTTTATGAGTAAAAAGAAAATTCTTTATGTAGAAGATGACGAAACACTAGGTTTTTTAACTGCAGACAGTTTGGAAAGCCAATATGATGTAGCTCATTTTACCAACGGACAAGCAGGTTTTGATGCCTTTTGTAACGATGAATTTGATTTATGTGTGTTGGATGTAATGCTTCCGGATATGGATGGTTTTGAAATTGCCACGCAAATTAGAAAACGAAATCAGGAAATTCCGATTATTTTTCTTTCTGCAAAAACGATGAAAGAAGACCGAATTAAAGGGTTGAAATTGGGTGCCGATGATTATTTAGTGAAACCCTACAGCATGGAAGAATTGACGTTGAAAATTGAAGTTTTCTTGAATCGAAGTCAAAAAACGTCTTCTAAAAATAATTCCACTTATTTAATTGGTTCATTTGAATTTGATCCAGACAATTACTGTGTTTCCAAAGGAAAAGAAATCACCAATTTGACAGAAAGAGAAGCGGCTTTGTTGAAATTATTTTTAGACAATAAAAACACTGTCTTGAAACGCGAAAAAATCCTGATGGAACTCTGGGGAACCGATGATTATTTTATGGGAAGAAGTCTGGATGTTTTTATTTCCCGTCTACGAAAAATTTTCAAAGAAGAACCCAACATTCGGATTGAAAATATTCCAAGAGTTGGGTTCAAATTACTTATTGATTAGGTTCTGTTTATTTAATTAAACTATGCATATAAAGTTCGATTGCTTGTAATTCTTCATCAGACATGCTTTTGGTAACCGCAAAATTAGTTTTCATCACTTCATATTGAGTTGGATCTACAATTGGTTTTGCGTTTTCACGAAGAAAATCGACCATATCCGCATTTTGTTCTTTATAAATAGTAGCAATTTCTTTGATGCTTGGCCCAATTACTTTTTGATCCGGTTTGTGACACGTGTGACATAAACCAACGCCATTAAAAATACTTTCGCCAAGTTTTATTTTTGCTTCTACTGAATTTTCAGCTACTTCGGGAACAGCTGTTTTTTCTACTCCGAAAGATTCTTGTTTCTTATTTTGGCATGAGAGTAACACCATAAGAACAACTAAAAAAACTATTTTTTTCATGTGCTAGGAATTTGATTTACACAAATTTAAATCGATAATCTGTGCATAAATCTGATATTTATCAGTTATGAAATAATTTTTACCACATCTTTCGCAAAATAACTTGCAATCATATCGGCACCGGCTCTTTTGATGGCAGTTACTTGTTCCATCATCACAGCATCGTGGTCTAGCCAACCTTTTTCCGAGGCCGCTTTAATCATGGCATATTCACCGGAAACTTGATAAACCGCCACCGGAACATCAAATGCATTTTTAATTTCGCGAACAATATCCAAATAAGCAATGCCCGGTTTTACCATCACAATATCTGCTCCTTCATCAATATCCATTCTGGTTTCACGAATGGCTTCAATGCGATTGTGGTAATCCATTTGATAGGTTTTTTTGTCTTTCGGAATGTCTTGAGCATCCACAGGAGCACTATCTAATGCGTCACGAAAAGGGCCGTAATGAGCTGATGCATATTTGGCACTATAAGCCATAATTCCGGTATTAACGTATCCTTCGTCTTCCAATGCTTCACGAATTTCAAGAATTCTGCCATCCATCATGTCGCTTGGAGCTACAAAATCGGCTCCGGCTTCGGCATGCGAACAACTCATTTCGGCTAAAATGGCAGAAGTTAAATCGTTGGCAATGATTCCGTTTTCAATTACACCATCGTGGCCAAAAGAAGAATAGGGATCTAAAGCCACATCGGTCATCACAATCATATCCGGAACAGCATTTTTAATTACTTTCACGGCTCTTTGCATTAAACCATTTGGATTTAACGCTTCTGTTCCTTTATTATCTTTTAAATTGTCCGGAACTTTTACAAAAACCAAAACCGTTTTCAAATTTAGTTTGGCTAATTCTTTTACTTCTTTTTCCAATAAATCAAGACTCAAACGGAAATAATTTGGCATGGATGGAATTTCTTCTTTCACATTTTTCCCTTCCACAACAAAAAGCGGAACAATAAAATCGCTTGGAGAAAGTATGGTTTCGCGTACTAGTGAGCGAATGGTTTCGTTAGTTCTGAGTCGTCTATTTCTTCTGAGTGGAAACATAATTTTGGTATATTTTGATTGATTTACAATCCGATTTTTTCTGTTGTTTTATCGTAAAATTCTTTTACTTTTTTGGGCGGATCAAAACGATAGCCTGCTGTTATTTTTACAGTCGAAATTTCATCGTTCAATCGAATTTGAGCGGTTGTGTCCTGAATAAAATCGATATAATTCAGGTTTACAAAGGTAAAAAACGAATCGGAATTATAGCCAATTTTTAAGCTCGCACTCCATTCATAAATTGCCGATACATCTCCATCCACACTCGTAAGTCCTGCCCCGGTTGACATTCCGCCGGAAAGCAAGAAATGATTATTGACAACAAAGTTATAAAAATAAGATGGAGCTAATGAAGCTAAAAAAATATTGCTCCTGGTGTTTTCTCCACCATCATTCAAATCGAAATTAGTATAATACATCGAAAGATTTGGAATAAAACTTCCTGCACTTTTTGATTGCCATTCTTTTTGATTAGCAATGGTTTTGAATGAAAATTTATCATTAAAAATATATGATGTAGTTCCACCAATCTTTGTGGTTCGCATTCGCGGAAAAAGAGCTTGACCCTCATCATTGCTCACATAAAATCCTTTTTGATTGATAAAAGTGAGCGACTGCATCCATTTTTTATGATACAATCGTGTGCTTAATGTAAATAATTTTGAATCACTGTTATCTTTATTCTTCGCAAAAAAAGAAGGAGAAAATCCGTAGGAAACATCGATAAATTTATAACTTAAATTCACCCCAATTTGTTCTCGACGATTAGGTTCAAATTCTAAATAATTGGCTGTGCCGTCTAAATTGAAGTTGAATTCGAAACTATTGGAAGTGTCAAAATAGTATAAACTGGTTATTACTTTTTCGTCATAATTTGTAAAATGACTGCTTTCTTCAGAATCTTGCTGGGCAAATAAGCTGCCGATTCCTCCCAAAAAAAGTCCTATTACAATTTTTACACCCATTCTTTTGGCTTTTGCAGCACCAAAATTAATTTTTCTTCTTCGCTTCCTTCTTCCGGATGATGATCATACACCCATTGCACATGCGGAGGCAAACTCATCAAAATACTTTCGATTCTGCCGTTGGTTTTTAGTCCGAAAAGCGTTCCTTTATCATGAACCAAATTAAATTCTACATAACGACCACGGCGGATTTCTTGCCATTTTCGTTGTTCGGCTGAATAAGGTAAATTTACTCTTTTTTCAACAATTGGAACGTATGATTCAAGAAAACTATTACCTACTTCGGTTACAAAATCATACCATTTTTCCATTGAAAATTCTAGAGATTCTCTGCAATAATCAAAGAATAATCCGCCAATTCCTCTGGCTTCGTTTCTGTGAGCATTCCAAAAATAAGTATCGCATTGCTTTTTATATTTGTGATAAAAATCCGGATTATGTTTATCACAAGCGGCTTTGCAGGTTTGATGAAAATGAATGGCATCTTCTTCAAAAAGATAATAAGGCGTTAAATCTTGTCCGCCGCCAAACCAACTTTTAATAACAAATCCTTGTTCATCATACATTTCAAAATACCGCCAGTTTGCATGAACGGTTGGCACCATTGGATTTTTCGGATGAAGAACTAAACTCAATCCGCAGGCAAAAAAATCGGCTTCTCCAACGTTGAATAATTTTTGCATGGAATCGGGTAACTTTCCGTGAACAGCTGATATGTTTACACCGCCTTTTTCAAAAACTTTCCCGTTTTCAATTACACGGGTTCTGCCACCGCCTCCTTCCGGACGTTCCCAAATGTCTTCTCTAAATTTGGCTTCGCCATCTACTTCTTCTAATTTAGAAGTAATTTGATTTTGAAGATTTTGAATGTATTGATAAAACTTATCTTTCATTGTAATGGTCTAAACTTACTAAAGCAAAATGTTTTTTTTACAAAAATAGGGGAATTTTGGCTTGTGAGGGGAATTTGCGAGTAATTTAGTAGTAAGATAATAAACTCAGCACCTCAAATCTCCGACTTTGCGACATCAACACATATTTCTAAATATGATTTTAGCTTTGAATAATTATATTAATTTTTCATTCGTTTTAAAATAAAATTCCGCAAAGTCAAGATATTTTAGCGTTTCATAAGAACTCTTTGCCGAGTAGGAGAAAATTCTAATTATGAGTTTTATATATTTTCAAACAAGTATCTCTTAAACAGGGAAATTTTTCAAAATCATTTTTGTTTTTTACATTAAGTGAACTGTATAAACAATCAAAATCTAAACCCGAAACCTCATAGTTTTTAGAAAATGATTTACTTCCATTTATTTTTTTGTAACCGTTTTTTACAAGAAAATTTAAAAAGGAATTAAAATCATTTAGTTGGTATCCTTTTAATTTAAAAGTATACAGACTCCCTTTATTAATTGCTAAAATATATTCTTCACAATCATTACTACTCCATATAATTGGCATTTTTACGTCTCCTGAATTTCTACGATTCTTTTCTGGGTTAATAGATATGAAAGCAAAATCCTTAAAACTATTTTGTTCAATTATTGATATTTCTAAATTTTCAGAAAGGAACTTGTTTAAGGTTTCTTCATTTACTTCTACTTCTGAATTGTTTAAACCTTCCGAAAAAAGAGATAACATCGCTAATAATTCATATTTTTTTATGTCTTCATGGTTCTGGGAATATGATATCTGATAAAATGAAATAATCAACATAAAACAAACAATAAATCTATTTTTCATAATGAAGAAATTTTAATTTAATCCGCTCAGCAAAGTCTTCTTTGCTAGCACTGAGCTCTGCGATGGTTTCCCGACCTCGCAGTACGTAAATATACTAAATCAAATTACACATTTTGCTTTGAATAAGGATACTTAAACCCTAAAACTCAAACCGCAACTGCACCACAACCGTTTTCTTCACTTCCGTATTCAAATTATTTAAAGAAATTCCCAACAAACGAACGGATTCTTTTAGTTTTTCTTGGTATAATAATTCTTTTGCTGTTTCTAATAATAATGCTTTATCCGAAATAAAATAAGGCAACGTTTTACTTCTGGTTTGTTGTGAAAAATCGGAATATTTTATTTTTAAGGTTATTGTTTTTCCGGCGATTTTGTGTTTTTGTAATCGTTTTTCGAGTTCTTTGGCGATGCTTTCCAAACGTTCTTCCATGAATACTTCTGACGATAAATTTTCATTAAATGTTCGTTCGGCTCCCACCGATTTTGAAATGCGATTGGGTTTAACCGGACTGTTGTGAATGCCTCGAACGATGTAATAATAATGTATTCCGCTTTTGCCAAAATGTTGTTCTAAAAATTCTAAACTTCGACTTTTTAAATCTTTTCCGGTGTAAATGCCAAATTGATACATACGTTCGGCGGTGACTTTTCCAATGCCATAAAATTTTCTGATATCTAACGCTTCCAGAAAAGGTTCCACTTCATCGGGATTGACCGTTTTTTGTCCATTCGGTTTATTATAATCCGAAGCCACTTTTGCCACAAATTTATTAATGGAAATTCCTGCCGAAGCTGTTAAACCCGTTTCTTCAAAAATACGTTTTCTGATTTCCTGTGCAAGTAACGATGCACTCGGATTTCCTTTTTTGTTTTGGGTTACATCCAAATAGGCTTCGTCCAATGAAAGTGGTTCGACCAAATCGGTGTATTCATAAAATATCTTTCGGATTATTTTTGAAATTTCGCTGTAACGTTCAAATCGAGGTCGCACAAAAACCAATTCCGGACACAATTTTTTGGCTTGCACGCCACTCATCGCACTGCGAACACCAAATTTTCTAGCTTCGTAACTAGCGGCAGAAATCACACCGCGAATTTCGCTTCCGCCCACAGCCAAAGGCTTTCCTATTAATTCAGGAAAATCCTTTTGCTCCACAGAAGCATAAAACGCATCCATGTCTATATGAATGATTTTACGGGATTTTATCTCCTCCTTCATTGGGTTTAACGTTTGTTCCGGTTGGGAAAAAGAAAGAAAATGGTCTGCGTTTAAAATGTTGCCAAATGGAAACAGTGATGCTTCTCAACTCTGTAAAAGGAATATCTCTTGATCGAAAGGCCAATCCTAAAGACAAGCTGAAACTGACAATAAAGTTAACCAATCCGATGATTCCTATGCCTAAAATTCCCCAAAAAAGCATCCAATAATCCAAGGAATAATCGGAACCATAAAGTCCCAAAGCAAGGTTTCCGCTGGCAAAAGTAATGTGTCTAATATCTAAATTTAATCCGAAAAAAATTCCGACAGAAGCCGTAGATCCCATAAAAACCCCAAACCAAAAATTGGATATAATACCTGCCCATTTCTTTTCATACCAACTTGCAAATTTTTCGGCTTTTTCTTTTCCAAAACTGCGTTTTAAAAACGGATGTTCTTTGATACGTTGATAAATTTCGTAATGTTTATCACGATTCGCAACACTTCCTGAAATAATTCCGGACAAAAACAGAAAACATCCTGCAATGGCTGCGTGAAATATTGCTAAGGAATGAATCGGACTTAAATCAGTAACTAACGTTTTCCATTTGGTTTCAGCAATATTATGATCAAATGCTAACTCAATTAGCCAAATTCCCAATAAAGAAACCGGGAAAGCCATGATTACATTCCCCACAAAAGCTATAAACTGTGACCGAAAAACACGTGCAAAAAACACAGCAAATCCTTGGTGTTTTTCTTCGGAATCGTCTTTTTTCATGCCATCTTCTAAAGCTCTAATCAAAGCTGCGGCAGTCATCGCGGGTTGTTTTGTTGCTAATGTAAATCCTAAAACATAAATAGCAATAAATCCAATGGAGTAGTTCATACTATACAAAAAAGCATGACCAAAATCGCTAGCATCCAGTTTAGAAAGCAGCACTTTGATTATACACAAAATTCCAACTATCAATCCTCCTCCCAAAGCTGTTTTAAACATTTTGAAATATTCACCTTTGGATTGAGTGATATATTTTTCACCTGTTTTAGCAGTATGTTGCGTTACTTCATACGATAATAATTGCGTACTTTCTTTGATAAATGTGCGAAGATTATTTCTCGTACAATTGTATTTAATGAGTTTGTAGGCTAATCGAATAGTATTTCGCTTTTTATCAATTTCATGATTTACGGTAAGCAATGGAAGTAAAACTTTTAATCGCGATAATTGCTGACGAATTCGGAGTAAGCTCTGGTTTACATGAATCGTTATGCCATATTTAGAAGAATTGTCGAAAGCTTTTTCTACATATTCTTCGCATTGTTTATGCAAAACCATCAATTGTTTATATGATAAATTTTCGGCTGTAACAGTGTGATTCACGTTTTCTTTGAGTTCTTCTTGAATGGATTGAAGTTCTTTTTCAAAGGCAGCAAACGGACTTTCATGATGAAAATATTCGGGTACCATTTTAAGTACATCTGACTCTAATGCACGACCGCTCATTCGTTGTGAAATCAATGTCATTGACATTAAAAGTTCAGACAAAACAGAATTTTCTTCAACCGTTTCATAAATAGAGGACAATTCTAACAAATCATAAAGTGTTTCAATTTGCCCTTGCGGAATTTTTTGTAACCAAAGTGGATCTGTATCGCTGTAAAAAACTTGGTTCAATACATATTCCAGTGAATCGGATTGGTGTTGATAAGGCAAAATTTTAGCGAATGCTCGTTTTTTAACTTCAAATAAAAAATCGGCATCTTGCAAAATCGCAGCATCTGATATTATTTTATTGATTCTTTTTCCAAAAAACAAACCTTTTATATAAACAGAAAATGATTTTCTAATTACATGATTTTCATGCAACAAACTTATCAAATCCACAATATCAACCGGTTGAAGATTCTTTAATTTCTTTGGTCTAATAGTTGCAACGATGTCAACCAACACTTCATAAGAGTCGATTGCTTCTTTCCATCGTTCATTTTCATCAAAATAGAAGATGACCATTTCAATCAGCGATTTTTTCTTCTTTTTTGCCAACAATAAAGCCATTTTTTCAATTTGTTTTTACAATACGAATGTATTGAATTATCTTTACTCAACAATATAGTGAAAAATATCTTATGATAGAAATTGAACGAAAATTTTTGGTGGTTTCTGATGCTTTTATGACTGAAGCCTTTGGTCAAAACAGAATTGTGCAAGGCTATTTAAGCTCTGTTCCTGAACGTACGGTTCGTGTTCGAATTAAAGGAGAAAAGGGTTTTTTGACAGTTAAAGGAAAAGGAAACGAATCAGGGATGAGTCGTTTGGAATGGGAAAATGAAATTCCGCTCAACGAAGCTGAACTACTTTTATCAATTTGTGAAAAAGGTGTAATTGATAAAATTCGTTACGAGGTAAAAAAAGGCAATCACGTGTTTGAAATAGATGTTTTTTCGGGTGAAAATGATGGTTTAATCATCGCGGAAATTGAATTAATTTCAGAATCAGAAACCTTTGAAAAACCCGATTGGTTGGGAGAAGAAGTGACGAATAATGAAAAATATTATAATGCTTATTTGAGCAAAAACCCTTATAAAAACTGGAAAAATGAATAAATTTATACTTCTGCTTTCGTCCATTTTATTAGTTTCTTGTCATTCAGTAAAAGAACAAAATACCAAAATGGATAATCCAACAAAAAAAGAAATTGTCAAAACAAATCACGAAACATTCTCTTACAAAGAAGGCGATTCGACATATGTTATGCAAAAATATTTTTTGGTTTTGTTGAAAAAAGGAAAAAACAGAACCCATTCAAAAGAAGAAGCGGCGGAAATTCAAAAACAGCACATGGCTCACATTTCTTGGTTAGATAAAACCGGGAAAATCAGTTTAGCCGGACCATCTGAAAATCACGAAACGGTGGCAGGTTTTTTACTTTTTAATACCGAAACGATGAAAGAAGCCGATAGTTTAGCCAACCTCGATCCTGCTGTAAAAGCTGGACGTTTAGAAGTTGAAACACTTCCTTGGTGGGCTGCAAAAGGTAGTAAGCTAAAGTAGTTTAAATTTCATCAATCAAATGCTGATGTTCCGCCTTTACAATTCCGCGAAGGCGATTTTTGATTAATTGATCTAAAATTTCATCATTTTCAAATCGTTCAAAAAGTTTAAATTTATATAGTTTTTCGTCAAAATCAAGCAAATTTAATTCGCAAAACAAGGTCAGATTTACTTCTGAACGAATGAATCCTTTTGCTTTAGCTTCTGTTAAAAAACCTAACAACGTTTCAAAAATTAGTTTTTTACGAAACCCTTCATACTTTTTCATCGATTGATGATAATAGCGTTTCAAACTATATAAAAATTGCGAATCGGTTTTTCTTAATTCTTGTAAACCAAGTTCATACAACAAAATAATTTTGGCTAATGGATCAATTTTCAACTTACTAATTTCTTCGGTTTGATGCTCAAAATGAATCCACAAATAGTCAACACATTCGTTAATCAATTCTTCCTTGCTACTAAAATATTTGTAAATCGTTTTCTTTGAAATAGCTAATTCTGATGCTAAATCATCCATCGTCACATTTTTACTTCCATATTTTTTAAAGTATGTTAAACTTTGAAGCAATAAATCTTCTTTGGTTTCCGATTTCAATTCCATAAAAATAAAATTAAAAAAACTGCCTTGAAATGGATCAAGGCAGTTGATGTGAATTAATAACCTCCGCCCAATGCACGATACAATGAAATAACGGCATTCAGTTGTTGAAAGCGATTGTCAATTGTGCTTAATTCTGTGTTCAAGGCGTTGTCTTTGGCCGTTAACACTTCCAAATAATTGACCATTCCGTAGCGTAATAATTCATCCGAATAATCCGCCGCATTTTGAAGCGATTCCAATTGTTTGGTTCGAATGGCTAATTTTTCGGTTTCATTTTCATAGGAAGCCAACGCATCTGAAACTTCTTTTCCGGCAGTTAAAAGCGTTTGCTCAAATTGAAGATAGGCTCTTTCCTGATTGGCTTTGGCCACTTCGTGACGGGTTTTTATTTGCCGTTGATTAAAAATCGGTTGAGCTAATCCGGTAATTACCGATGCAAAAAGCGAGTTGGCACTAAACCAATCCTTTAATTCTAAACTTTGAAAACCTCCGTTGGCAGTTACGGTTAAGGATGGATAGAAATTGCTTCGGGCAACATTGGTCATTTCAAATGCATTTCTAAAATTCATTTCAGCCGAAATTACATCGGGTCTTTTGCTTAATAATAAAGCAGGAATTCCCACTTTAACATCAGTGGTCATCGTTTGGTTTTCAAATAAACCTCTTTCGATGGTTCCTGGAGCTTGTCCGAGTAAAATACTTAACGTGTTCTCCAAAACTTTTACGTTGTATTTTAAATCTTCCAAAATAACTTGTGTTCCGTATAATTGAGCTTCTGTTTGTTTAACGGCAACGGCATTTACGCTTCCGGCATCTTTTAATGCTTGAATAGTTTCTACACTTTGGTTTCTGTTTTCCAAAGTTTTTTCGGCTACTTTTATTTGAGCATCCAACGCCAATAATTGAAAATAAGTGGCAGAAATACTGGAGATCAACTGCGTTTGAATTGCGTGTTGAGCTGCTACAGTTTGCAAATAACTGGCTGCAGAAGCTCTTTTGTTACTTCTGATTTTTCCCCAAATGTCCGCTTCCCACGATAATCTTCCTGACAATTCATATTGATCTAAAGCTCCGTTGAAGAAACTACCAAACTGACTGTTTTTAGCCAATTCTTGATGTGTCCAACTTGCATTGGCAGAAAAAGTGGGTAGATAACCTGCTTTTCCTTGTTTCATATTGGCTTCTGCGGCGGCTAAATTTTGCAAACCGATTTTCAAATCATAATTGTTTTGCAATCCGGTTCTAATGTGTTTTTGCAGAATAGGATCGGTAAATAATTGTTCCCATGAAACAGTTGCCAACGAAACGCTGTCTTTGATTTGCTCTGTTCGGAATAATTTTTCGGTTTCTATGTTCGGACTTTGATATTCTTTTGCCACAAAACAAGACTGCATCACTAAACTTCCTGCAATGACAACCGTTATTTTTGATATTTTTAGATAGTTCATCTTACTTTTTTATTATAAAATTTCTGGATCAGTTTCTTTTGCCTTTCCACTAATACGTTCTTGTAATCCTTGGAAAATAACGAACAATACGGGGATAACAAATACACCCAAAAGTGTTCCTACTAACATTCCGCCAACGGCTCCCATTCCAATCGAACGGTTTCCAACAGCACCAACACCCGAAGCAAATGCTAACGGAAGTAAACCGAGTATAAAGGCAAATGAAGTCATCAAAATCGGACGTAAACGAGCTTTTGCTCCATCAATCGCTGACTCAAATAATCCCATACCGTGTCGTCGTCGCTGGATGGCAAATTCGACTATCAAAATGGCATTTTTGGCTAATAATCCAATCAACATAATTAAAGCTACTTGGAAATAAATGTTGTTTTCTAATCCAAATAAATTCACAAAACCAATCGCTCCGGCAATTCCGACAGGCAATGATAAAATGACTGAAAGTGGTAGCACATAACTTTCATATTGACCTGCCAAAAGGAAATAGACGAATATCAAACTCAATAAAAATACACCTGCTGCTTGTCCTCCAGCGATGATTTCTTCACGAGTCATTCCTGAAAATTCATATTCGTAGGTTTTCGGTAAATGTTGAGCGGCAACTTCTTCAACCGCTTTAATGGCATCTCCTGAACTATATCCCGGATTTGCTTTTCCGGTTACGCTGATGGATTTTAATAAATTATATCTGGCAACCGATTCCGGTCCGTAAACTCGTTTTAAATTCACAAATTCGCTGATGGAAACCGTTTCGTCTTGAGCATTTCGGATAAAAATATTATCTAATGATTCAGGAGTTGCTCGGTCTTCAGGTTTTGCCTGAATCATCACACGGTATTGCTTTCCAAAACGATTAAAATCTGTTGTATATAATCCACCATAATAACCTTGCAATGTGTTGAATATTTGGTTGATTGATATTCCGGCTTCTTTTGTTTTTTCAACATTTACATCCATTTGATATTGTGGGAAAGACGGATTGAAACTCGTCATTGCATATTGAATTTCCGGACGAGCATTCAACGCTTGTAAAAATTCGCCTGAAACTTGACTCACTTTTAACCAATCATCATCGCCTTTGTCTTGAAGTTTTAATTCAAAACCATCGGCCATTCCAAAACCTTGCACACTTGGCGGTGTGAAGAATAATAATCGAGCATCTTTGATTCCGGCTGTTCGTCCGAAAAGTTCGCCTACAACTGCATCTACCGATTGATTGTCTTCTTTTCGCTCACTCCAATCTTTCAATTGAATAACCGAGAAAGCATACGAACCTCCGTTAACACTATTAAGCAAACTGAAACCAACAACATTCATTCTAGCTTCAACAATATCCATTGAAGCAAGGATTGAATCATATTCATTGACAATTTTTTGCGTTTGTTCTAATGTTGCTCCGGGTGGTAGAGTGATATCTGCCATAATTAAACCACGGTCTTCGGTTGGAATAAATCCGGAAGGCGTAGATTTAAAAAGTAATAATGCAATTCCGGAAGCCACAATTAATCCTACTACTGCAATCCATTTTCTTTTTAATAAAAAACCGATTGAATTGACATATTTGTTCGTAATCGAATCAAAACCAGTATTAAAAGCGGTGAAAAATCGATCTTTAAATCCTTTCTTATGATGTTCTGAACCTTCGTGCGGTTTTAATAATAAAGCACAAAGAGCAGGACTTAATGTTAATGCATTTACGGCAGAAATTAAAATCGCAATCGCTAACGTAATCGCAAATTGTTGATAGAAAACGCCCGAAGATCCTTTGATGAAAGACACCGGCACGAATACAGCCGACATTACTAACGTGATGGAAATAATCGCTCCGGTAATTTCGCTCATCGCAGAAACGGTAGCTTCTTTGGCAGATTTGACTCCTTCATCCAACTTGGCGTGAACGGCCTCGACGACGACAATGGCATCATCGACGACAATTCCGATGGCGAGAATCATCGCAAAAAGTGTCAACATATTGATGGAATAACCAAATAATTGCAGAAAGAAAAATGTTCCCACGATCGCAACCGGAACAGCTATCGCCGGAATTAACGTGGAACGGAAATCCTGCAAAAACAAGAATACCACAATAAATACCAAAATAAAAGCTTCGATTAATGTTGTAATTACTTTTGAAATAGAGGCGTCAAGGAATTTTTTAGTGTTGTAAGGCACAACATAATCAACACCTTTTGGAAAATCAGCTTTGGCATCTTCCAAAATGGTCATTACTTCTTCAATAATTTCTTGAGCATTAGAACCTGATGTTTGGAAAATACCAACAGCAACGCCCGGTTTTCCCATTCCCATATTATTGGTTCCGTAATTAAATCCGCCTAATTCAACGGTTGCTACATCTTTTAATCGAAGGAAATTTCCGTTTCCGATGGATTTGATGATGATGTTTTCATATTCTGAAATTTCGGCTAAACGACCTTTGTATTTGATGACATACTCATAAACTCCGTTGGCATTTTCTCCAAATTTTCCGGGAGCAGCTTCTAAATTTTGTTCTCTCAATGCTGCTTGAATGTCAGACGGAACTACTTTGAAAGCCGCCATTTTTGCCGGATCAATCCAAATTCGCATTGAATAATCTTTTGCTCCAAAAACGTTTACTTGTCCAACTCCTTTTACACGTTGAAGTTTTGGTACTAAATTAATTTTAGCATAATTCTGTACAAAAACCTCATCATATTCCGGATTATCCGAAAACATGGAAAGAAACATCAAGGCACTCGTTTGACTTTTTAA
Organism: Flavobacterium sp. T50_26; assembly: GCF_057652995.1. Classification (NCBI taxonomy): domain Bacteria; kingdom Pseudomonadati; phylum Bacteroidota; class Flavobacteriia; order Flavobacteriales; family Flavobacteriaceae; genus Flavobacterium; species Flavobacterium sp. T50_26. Next base: position 127,105 of record NZ_JBYFCC010000004.1, on the reverse strand, counting down.
CGTAGTAACACCCGTTTGAATTACAGCTTCCGGCAATTTACTGGTTGCTCTCGCTACACGGTTTTGCACGTTTACGGCGGCAATATCGGCATTGACACCTAATTCAAAAAACACATTGATTTTGGCAGCACCATCGTTACTGGCAGACGAAGTGATGTACGTCATTCCTTCAACACCATTGATTTCTTCTTCAAGTGGAATGACCACACTATTTAAAACGGTTTCTGCATTTGCTCCGGTATAAGTGGCATTTACCTGCACAGTTGGCGGAGCAATTTCAGGATATTGTTCGATGGGCAACGACATCAAACCCAATATTCCCAGGATGGTTATGAGAATAGAGATTACTGTTGAAAGAACCGGTCTTTCAATAAATACTTTTAACATATTAATTAAGTTTGAGCGTTATTATTTTTGTGAAGTAGCGGTTTGAGCTGTTTTTTTGGATCCGTCGTTGGGTATGATTTCCATTCCGTCACGTAGTTTTGAAACACCTTCAATAACAACCAAATCTCCTTCATTTAAACCTTCGGACACAATATAATTGAGTTCTGAAGTTCCTTTGGTTTGAATTACTTTGGTAGATACTTTATTTGATTTATCAACCACAAAAACCAATTGTTTTCCTTGCATTTCCGAAACGGCAATTTGCGGAATTAAGACGATGTCTTTTTGTTCGGTTGGTAATTGAATGGTTCCGCTGCTTCCACTACGTAAAATTCCGTTTGGATTTTTAAATTCAGCACGCAACTGAATGCTTCCGGTTCTTCCGTTTACTAATCCATTGATTGTTTCAATTTTTCCTTTAATTTCATACGGAGAATTATCGGCTAAAATTAAATTTACTTCCGGTAAAGATTTGATTTTATCCGCCATCGTTTGTCCGCTGAAAGTACGATTGAACTGCAACAATTGTTTTTCATTCATCGAAAAATAAGCTCGCACGTTTCTGGCATCGGAAATGGTTGTAAGCGGTTCCGGATTGGTTGAACTGACTAAACTTCCTTCTTTATAGGGCAAACTTCCAACAACTCCATCAACCGGACTTGTTATCGTTCCGAAATTAATATTGGCTGCAATGCTACTGTAATTGCTTTGAGCTTGAGCTAAATTTGCTTTAGCCGTTTCTAACTGCACATTACTGATTATGTTGCGTTCTACCAACGGAATCATTCGATCAACCTCAACTTGAGCTGCTCTTACTCTCGCTCTGGCAGCCGATGCATCTTGATTTAAGGTTTGTGTTTCTAATTTGAACAATAATTGTCCTTTTTTGACAGGCTGACCTTCATCAACATAGATTTTTTGAATAAATCCGTTTACTTTTGGTCGGATTTCTACATTTTGTTGCCCTTCGATATTGGCAGAAAACTCTTGATATACAGTTGTGTTTTCTTTCTTTATTTTTTGAACAGTAAATGGCATTGGCCCCATTGCTTGTTGCTGTGGAGCTTCTTTTCCGCAGGATATGATTAGAAACGCGGCTATTGCTACCGTGAAAATTGACTTGTTTTTCATTTATTTAATTGATTAAGAGGTTCTGATTATTGTTGTTCTAATTCATTAATTTTTTTAATTGAATCGAGAAGGAGTTTTTCAAAATTTTGAACATATTCTAGGTAAACATTTAAGACGCTTCTTCCTTTTTCGTAGTCGGCAGAAATTCGATACTTTTCATCGAATGCCTTCACTTTATGAACTATTTCAATTTCTGAATGAAGAATTTTTAAGTGATTTTGAATTCGATCAGCCAAATTGGAAGGACGGAAATGCTTTCTTCTATCTCCTGGTAAAGTGTAATAATTGATTTTTTCCAGTTTTAGTAAAAGATTTATATTGGTAGAAACAGAGCTTTTGCTGGCACCGGTTACTTCAACCAATTCTTCAAAAGTGAGTCCTTTTATTCTACAGTTTAAGATTAAAGTTCCTAAAATTCTTGAAGACAAAGGAGGAAGATTGTGATGGGTTTCAAAGTGAATCCCGAACATTTCGATGAGTTCTTGCTTTTCTTTTTCAATAATATCCATGTCATTTCAAATTAAATTCGGGACAAAGATAAATATTAGTTCGCCTACAACCGAACCAAACGAACTTAAAATTTTGTTAAATAATATACCGTTTATGTAACTATTTTCCGCTTAAAACTTTTTTTTTTAGTTTTTTTAGTTTAATTTTGATATGAATATACAAGCAAAACAGACTGATTATGAGCCGAATAATCGCATCATTACTCGTTTTTATTATTTCTACATCTATATGGAGTCAGAATCGATTTGATGACGAAGAATTAGATAGCATCATCAATAAAGTAATTGATTTTAAGTTTAAAGACGGTAAACGAGATAGCGATTTTAATGCATTATTTAAACTTTTATCGGAATATGACAATATAAAAAATCCGGAATTAAAGGCAAAAGCAGATTTTAATTTAGGACTATACTATTATCATATTTTTAAATTTGAAACTTCAATTTCTTACTACCAAAAGGCTTTAGAAGACTATCAGAATTTAAAAAACTGGAAATCGTATGTAAATGTTTCCAAACAGTTGGCAACGCTCTTTTCTATTTTAAACAAACATGAAGAGTCGGAAAAAGTATTGTTAAACACAATGCAACTTATTCAAAATAAAGATATTGGATTTTACATCCTTAAACCGCTTCAAGAGTTGGCGGTATTTTACTCCTTTTATGGCAAAAACCCATCTAAAGCAATTTATTACGGAAATAAATTTTATGCTGAATTAGACTATTTTTCGAAAAAAAACATAGCAGATCCTGAATTTGAATACAGTAAAACTATTGATGCTGCAATTGTTGATTTGGAAATGGGTCATAGCTATCTTGTTTTGAATGAATATGAAAAAGCTGAAAAATATCTTTCTAAGTCACATGCGTTTTTTCTACCAACAAATGATGAAGAAAAGCTTTCAAGGATATACAAACATTTATTTCATTTGGCGGTAAAAACAAATCAACCGGCTGATTCTATAGAAAAACACTTGAACAAGTATGATAATTCAGTTACAGAATATATAAGAAAATACAAAACCAATGTTTTTAAAATAATTGAAGATGCTGCAGAAATATATGAATATAGGGTTGACTTAAAAAAAGAAAAAGAAGAGAATAAAAAGTTAAAACTTCATCGAAACATTATCATTGTTTTGTTTATTGCTTTATTAATTATCTCATTAATATTAATGAAGATTTTAAATAAACTATATAAAGTTCAAAAGGACTACAACCGCAAACTAGTTCAAGAAAAAGAAGTTTTAGAAACAATGGATAAAGAAAAAACAATGTATTTCTCCATTATTTCTCATGAACTTAGAACACCGGTTTATACTACTACCGGAATTATTGATTTACTAAAACAAGAAAAAAATTCTACGAAACAAGATGAACTAATAAACTCTTTGCAGCTTTCTAATTACTATTTAACACATCTTATAAATAACATCTTGGTTGTAAATAATGACGGAGAAAAAACACATATTAATAGTATAGAAACACATATTGACCTTTTTAACTTTTTAGAAAAAATTGTTGAAAAATTTAATTCATTAGCGGCTCAAAAGGGAATTGTTATAAATATAAATACAAGTTCCAAATCGAAACTATGGATAAAAACTGATTGGGTAAAATTGGAACAAATTATTGTTAATCTATTACTAAACGCAATAAAATTTTCTCCCGAAGGCGATGTTATTACAATGAACTTAAAATGTGAAAACAAAAATTCCAACCAAATTAAAGCAACTTTCTCTATTTCAGATAATGGGCCGGGAATAAGTAACGAAACAAAAGAAAACATACTCAAAGGTTTAAAAAAGATGGATTTTGGAGAAGAAATTAACACGAACAGAATGCAAGGAATTGGCGTGGGTCTGTTTGCTTCTCAAAAGTTATTACATTTATTCCATTCTGAGTTGAAAATTGATTCTGAAAAAGAAAAGGGAAGTACTTTTTCGTTTGATATTTTAGCTGATGTACTTGAAAGAAATTCAACAAATGAGACTACTATTAAAACAATTAATTTTCCTATCAGTGTTTTATCTGTTGATGACAATAGAATGAATCTTCTAGTTTCTAAGAAAATGTTGGAAAATTTAGGTTTAAAATGCTTTATTTGTACAGATAAAGACGATTTTCTTTCAATTATTGAACAAGAAAATATAGAATTAGCCTTGATAGACATTAATATGCCAACAATAAACGGATATGAAATGTCAAAAAATGATAAAATCAAAATTTAAAATTCCTATTATTGCTCATACTGAAGGAGGAGAAATTACCAAAAACGACTTTGAAATAGTTAATGCAAAAATTGATGATGTACTAATCAAACCTTACGCATTAGATGATTTAAAGAATAAAATCATTAAACTGTTACCTACTATTATACAGAGAAGAAAAAAATAAATTAATCTTCTTTTGTATTTTCTGGGATTTCATTTATTGTCTCGGGGATTTCTTCAACAATTTCTATGGTTACTTTCATTGAGCCGTAGCCGTGATGCCTAGCAATATCTCGAAAAGCTCTTTTGCTTAAATCGATTTCTCTTCCTTTTGTAAAAGGTCCTCTGTCATTAATTGTAACAATTGTAGATTCTCCATTTGCTTCATTGGTAATGCGAACTTTGGTTCCGAAAGGCAATTTTTTGTGAGCTGCAGTATATTTTTGGTTGTCAAAAATTTGACCGCTTGCCGTTTTTCTTCCAGTAAATTTATCAGCATAGTAAGATGCGTGTGCTCCTTTTTTAAATAATTTAAAGCTATAATTTGCTTCAATTTTAATACTATCGATTAAGATGCTATCTTTTTTGATGGTATCATTTAGAATCAATCTTTGTATGGTAGGTTTTTCAAACCGTTTTGTTTTAAATGAAAAACTACTAAAAAAGAGTAAGGCAAATATGCCAAACACGATGAGTTCGGTTTTATGTTTCATAATCCAACTTTTGAGTGTTTGTTTCATTTAACAAATAATGTTCCAAAAATGAAAAAACCACGAAAAACGTGGTTTATATTAATTTAGGCTAACCATGAACTCCATGGAAGTCGGCTTAAAATAAGTAATAATCCTATTCCGTAGAAAAATAAAATCTTTTTGAATTTTGCTTCAGAAGCCACTTTTTTATGTTTAGACCATCCAATCGTAATCAAAATAATTGCAATAATATTGATGAGCGGATGTTCTAACATGGTGAGTCGCAATTCTGCGTTCTTCATTGCTCCTTCAATTCCGAATGCTTTTATTCCCTTTTGTGAAACAAAAAAAACGGCTAATCCCAATAACAGTTGAACATGCGTAAAAATCAATGCAAAAAGCGAAATTCGTAAATCTTTAGACTCAAATGATTTTTTGGAAGTATAGCCGATCAAGGCATTAACAACAGCAATTAAAAGCACAATAAGAGCCAAATAAGCCCACCAAGAATGAAGTTTTTGTAATAATTCGTACATAGCTTTAATTTTTTTGAGTAACAAATATAATCAAAAAAAGAAAAACCTTCGGTTAAATTAACCGAAGGCTTTTCATCAAAACAAATAAATCGAATTAAAAATTATATCGAATTGTAAAACTCCATGTTCTTCCTAAACCAAAAAACCCTTGGTTACCATCTGCAATTCCGTTATAAACTCTGTTGTTTGAAAGATATGTTCCTTGTTCTGGAGCTTGTGAATTTATTAAATCTGTTGTTTTAATATTTGTTCTTAGTTCAGATAAGTAAATTTTGTGAAGTAAATTATTGATGTTTAATCTAAAATCTATTGAATTGGCTTTGTCTTTTCCTACCAACCATTTATAAGATGCCCCAAAATCGACTACTTCATAAGAAGGAAGTTGAAGGTTTTCTTTCACGGCACCTACATTAGAATAAATCTCATCATAAAAACGTAAATCTGAATCTACTGAGAAACGTTCAAAAATAGTGTACTTCAGTCCAACTCCGGCTGTTGTTTGAGCAGCATCTCCTACTTTTCCACCATCAACATCAACTTCTGTAACACTTTCAACATTTCTGTCTTGATCTCTAACAGTGGTAACCACTTTGTCCTGGTATTCCCAATTTCCTATAGATGCAAAACCTCTTATTTCTAATTTTGAAAATGGTTTCACAACAAAGTCAAGCTCTAAACCGGAATGCAATTGTTCAACCCCTTCGTTAGTTGTGAAAAGTTCATTTCCTTCACTGTTAACTCTTGAAGATGTTTTTACACGATCTTTCCAAGATGTTCGATAAGCATTAAGATTTGCAGAAAAATAAGTACTATTAAATCCATAACCTGCCTCTAAGCCTAAAATCTTTTCATTTTCGGTTAAAGGGTTGATTTGATTTGTGAAGTTTAAATAAATATTGTCATGGTAAGGCTGTCTGGAATAATAACCACCATTAATAAACACTACATGATTTTGGTTAATTTTATAACTTCCGCCGGCTTTTACATTATAACCAATATTATCTACTTTTTCAGAATCTTCATATTCTGCTAAATAATCATATCGGTCAAAACGTTGATGAGTTTGAGAAGAAACAGCTCCTTGAAAAAACGTAGAAAAATTATCGTTTGCATATTCCAATTGTCCAAAAACTCCTCCATATGAAATTCTTTCGCTATTATTGTAATCAATATGTTGACTTTCAGACAAACTATTGAAAGTTGATTCCCAAGGTCTTGGAGACAATGATTCAGTAACTGTATTAGAAACAGGACTCCCAATCGGTTGATGTGTATTATCTCTTAATGTTCTGCTTTCCGTCCAACTAGTTAATCCCAAGAAATCAGCAACTTGACGGTAGTGTGTTCCATAGTAAGTTCTAACATCTGCTCCGGCATTAAATTCTAAATTATCTGTAAACTTATGATTAAAGTTAGTAACTAATCCATACCAATTGTGGTTATTCATAGAAGAACGGATTAGATAAGATTTTCCGTCTAAAGCAACACCAACTCCACCATTTTCAAGATTTCTATCAACAAGGGCGTCAAAGTTAATTTGACCGTTTGTTCTAAATGAAGATGGGATTGAAGCACCATAGTTTCCAGTCCCACCGCCTCGTCCCCATGAAGCATATAAAACTGTTGACAACGATGATTTTTCGCTCATTGTCCAATCCCAGTTTAGATTAGCCACTGGTTTATGATAAAAATTGGTTCTTTCAGATTTATATTGGCCATTAAGATAACCCCAGTTGTTATTATATTTTCTCCCGTACTGAAGATAACTAGCAATAGTTTTAGTAAAATTTTGATCGTGCCACTGCGGAGCTCCGGTTAAAAGTAAATTAAAATTATGCTTTTCACTAGGTTTGTAACCAAAAGAGATAAAATAGTTTTGGCCTTCACCTTTGGTTCCATCATTATACCCATCACCTTGCCAATGAGTAAGCATCACACTCATACCAAAACCTTTTTTACTCATTCCGGTATTGTATGCTGCTGTTGTTTTTAAATAGTCGTCGTTTGCGATTGCCGTTGATACAAATCCACCTTCTTTTTTATCAGTTGCTTTTGTAATAAAGTTAACAGTTCCTCCTACAGATGAAATCGCCAATTTAGATGAACCTAATCCACGTTGAACTTGAATTAAATTCGCTATATCTGCCATTCCTGACCAATTTGACCAATACATTAAACCATCTTCCATTCCATTAATTGGTTGACCATTTAAAAGGAAAGCTGTGTTATCTTGTCCAAAACCACGAACGGCAATTCTGGAATCACCAAAACCTCCGGCTTGACCTGCCACATAAACAGAAGGTGTATTAACCATGGTTTGTGTAATGTCGAACGTACCAATTTTTTGCTGAATTTCTGCTGATTTGATGGACGAAACAGCAATTGGCGTATTTCTTCCTTTTGCCAAATCGATTACACCACGCCCTACTACAATAACTTCATCTAATTGATCTGAATCTACTTCAAGATTAACAGTTCCTACGTTTACCGTTTGACCAGAAGGAACATTAAAAGAAATTGTTTTGTTTAGATAACCCACAAAAGAAATAACTAATTGTCCGGTTGTATTTGGAACAGAAATACTGAATTTGCCATCAAAATCGGTTACAACCCCGTTTGAAGTCCCTTTTACAACAACATTAGCACCCGGCATTGGCATGTTCGATTCCTGATCGATTAAAGTTCCCGTAACTGTTCCTTGTGAAAAGGCCGAAAAAGCCATCATAAGAACCACTAAAAGCATTAAAATTTTACAATTTTTCATCATGTTTTGATTTAAATTTTTGCAAAGAACCTTAATACTTATAACTTAAATGTTAAGAATAGGTTAACAAAATTAAACCTGTTAAAAAGTATAGATTTCTTACTTTTTTTTATCAAATTAAATAGATAATAAAAAAATATGCTAATCTTATTACGAATGCTTTTGTAATAGCGGAATTACCTTGAATTTTATTCATAAAAAAACCACATAACTTTCATTATGTGGCTTGGTAAAAGTTAAAAGTAGTTACTTTCTATCCAAAAAATACTTTAATAAAAAGCTCGTAGAACTATCATGTTCTTTCATGTTTCCGGAATTAATTTCATCCAAAATAGAGTTAGCTAATTGTTTTCCTAATTCAACGCCCCATTGATCGTAACTGAAGATATTCCAAATCACACCTTGCACAAAAATTTTGTGTTCGTACAAAGCAATTAATTCGCCCAAACTTTCAGGCGTTAGTTGATTAATTAGAAGTGTATTTGTTGGTCTGTTTCCGGAGAAAACTTTAAAAGGTGATAAAAAAGCTGCTCTTTCTCCGTCTATTCCTTGTTTTTGAAATTCTGCTTGAACTTGCTCAGCTGATTTTCCGTTTAACAAAGCTTCGGTTTGAGCAAAAAAGTTGGACATCAATTTATCATGATGATCCTGATTTCCGTGAAGCGATTTTACATACCCAATAAAATCGGTCGGAATTAATTTTGTTCCTTGATGAATTAATTGAAAAAAGGCGTGTTGCGAATTAGTCCCAGGTTCTCCCCAAATAATTGTTCCGGTTTGATAGTTCACCGGATTTCCATCACGGTCAATACTTTTACCGTTGCTTTCCATAATTCCTTGTTGAAGGTAGGAAGCTAATTTTTGCAAATATTGTGTGTAAGGAATCAACGCTTCACTTTCTGCTCCGAAGAAATTGTTATACCAAACACTTAGCAACGCTAAAACAACCGGAATATTTTTGTCAAATGGCGTGGTTTTAAAATGCTCATCCATGTTGTTTGCTCCTTTTAATAATTTATCAAAATTATCAAAACCAACAGCTAAACTAATGGATAAACCAACGGCACTCCACAACGAAAATCGTCCGCCAACCCAATCCCACATTGGGAAAATATTTTCAGGATGAATTCCGAATTCGGTTACTTTTTGAATATTGGTGGAAACTGCCACAAAATGTTTCGCAACGTCTTCTTGCTTGGCTGATTGCAAAAACCAATTTCGAATTGTTTCAGAATTGGATAAAGTTTCTTGTGTGGTAAATGTTTTTGAAACGATAACAAATAAAGTGGTTTCGGGATTTAATTTCTTAATCACTTCATTCACATGATCGCCATCTACGTTAGAAACAAAATGAACGTTCAAGTGGTTTTTATAAAATTGAAGTGCTTCAACCACCATAACCGGACCTAAATCAGAACCACCAATGCCAATGTTTACAATATCGGTGAATTGTTTTCCGGTAAATCCTTTTCTATTTCCGTTGACAACTTCGTCTGTAAAATTTTTAATTTTATTTTTAACCGAATAAATTTCCGGCATCACATTTTGACCATCTACCAAAATTTTTGAATCGGAGGGAGCTCGCAAAGCCGTATGTAAAACCGCTCTGTTTTCAGTTTGATTGATTAAATCTCCGGCAAAATATTTTTTAATAGCATCTTCCAAATTCACTTCCTTAGCCAAATCCAAAAGATGGTTCATGGTTTCTTGTGTGATGATATTTTTAGAATAATCCACCAAAAAATCATTCCATTGCAAATGAAAGTTTGCTGCCCGTTTTGAATCTTTTTCAAAAAGCTCTTGCATAGAGACATATTGCATGTCTTCAAAATGTTTTCTTAAGCTTTGCCAAGCTGCTGTTCCAGACGGATTTGTATTTTCTAAAGCCATTTTTATTTTAATTTAAGAGTAGCTATACTGTCTAATTCTTTCTTTAAAGGAGCAATGTATTCTAAATATCTTGCTTTGTGTTTTTCATTCATTGGTTCGGTATTCGGCAACTTTTGCGAAAGCGGATCAACTTGCACACCATTTTTCCAAAAGCGATAACACACGTGAGGACCTGTTGCTAAACCTGTACTTCCCACTTTTCCAATCACTTGACCTTGCTCTACTCGTTGACCTTGCCTAACTAAAATTTTCGACATGTGAAGATATTGGGTAGAATAGGTTCCGTTGTGTTTTACTTTTACGTAATTTCCGTTTCCGGCTGTGTAGCCAGTTCGTTCAACAACACCTGAAGCCGTTGTTTTAATAGGAGTTCCATGCGGAGCGGCATAATCAGTTCCTTTGTGAGCTTTCCAAGTCATTTGCACAGGATGAAAACGTTTGGGCGAAAAGCGAGAAGAGATTCTGAAGAAATCTAACGGTGCTTTTAAAAACATGGTTTTCAATCCTTTACCTTCTTCATCGTAATAATCAACTTTTTTGGAAAGACTGTCTAATTTATATGGAAAGGCATAAATCTTTTTTCCTTTGTGCTCAAAAAACGAACTTTCTAATCGGTCAACCCCCGCATAAATTGTGTCGTTGATGTATTTTTCATAAAACGTAATGGCAAATTTATCTTCTTTTTGAATCTTAAAAAAATCGATAGAATATTCGTAAATCTTGGCCAAATTATTCGCTACTCCGGCATCCACACCATTTTTGTTCAATGTTTCAGACAACGAACCATGAATGGCGGTTGCAATGGTTCTTCGCTTGATTGTGATGGGTTTTTGTTTGTTGAATGCCTTAACAATCGTATCTCTAAAATCGACAACACTATAATGAATATTGTCTTTTTGATAAATGAAAACCTGAAGTTGGTTGGGTTTTTCTTTTGATTTAAGCAAAGTAATAGGTCTACCTACGCGAATGTCACGCATGTTGAAGCTATCTTTCACTTGTTCGGTTACTTCATGTACTTTGAAATTTCCGATGTTATGATTTTCTAATAATTTTCCGAAGGTATCGCCACTTTTAATCGTATCCTGAACTACCAAATAATCGTTTAATGTGAATCCGAATTCTACGACAATTGGAATTTTTACTTTAGTATCTTCTTCTATAATGACTTTATCAACCTTTTTTTCGCACGAAAACAAACTCAATGCGAATAGAATAGGTAGTATTTTGTTGAATTTCAATTTTTTGCTTTTAATCTAATTAAACACTTTCTTTTTCTCCCCATGTTGCCAACTCTTCCTCAGACCATAATTCGGGGAAGAAAATTCTTCGTTGGTATTTTGGAAGCATATATTTCTTCCAATCGCTCCCGCCGGTTGCTTCGCCACTTCCATGACCACTTTCGATGTATTTTTTGGCTGTATTAAAATGACCCATTACCCACGTAATGTTTACTGTATAATCATAATGACGCATAGCTTTTACAAGAGCTTCATTTTTTTGATCTGCTTCGGGCAATTGTTTGAACTTTTGCCAAAGATTAATCGTGTTGTATTCTTCCATGAAGGCCAAAAATTCTTTTTTGTATTTTCTTTCGAATTCTAAAATTAAATATGATTTTTCGCCTGTTTTATAATCTTTACCGGCTGCTTGCCAATACAGATGTTCAAGAGCGTGTTCGTAAGGAGTTTCTCTGTCGATTGAACTTCTAAATCGGTAGTCAATCAAATTAATCAAATCGGTTGAAGCAAATTCAATCAAACGATATTGAGCACTTTGAAAACCGCTGGCAGGTGTTAATGTATTTCGGAATTTCATGTATTGCTCTACTTCCATACCATCTTTCATAATGGTGAATGAAGTGGTAAGCATATCGAAATAACGGCTAATTCGCATTAGTTTTTCTGTAAAAAAATCAGTTTCCGGCTTTTCGGAATGACAGACTTGTTCGATTTCCCAAAGGATCATTTTAAACAAAAGCTCATTAACTTGATGATACATGATAAAAACCATTTCATCAGGTAAAGTAGTGCGTTGCGTTTGCAGATTCAGTAAAGCATCGGTTTGAATATAATCCCAGTAAGTAATAGGTTTTGCCCACAGAAGACCTTCTAAATGAGTTTCAGTTTTTTGGTTAATTGCTTGAAACTTTTCTTCTAATTTTTCAAGAATTTCTTCGTGTGCAGTTGTATTCATCACGGTTTTGCTTTAACGGTAAATGTGTGTTTTAATCCTTTAAATTTTTCCAAATCAGCTTTAAGCGATCCCACGGCTAATTCGGCTTTAATTCGCAAGGGTAATTTATTGTCATCGTCTGAAATCCAAACGGTTAAGCTTTCTTGTTCTTTAAAAACACGTCCTGCTTGCACATAAGGTCTGAAAATCATTGTGGGAACGACCCCAAATTTAGTTTTTAAATCTTCACGACCAATAAATTTTAGTTTAAATTTTGTAGTTTCTTCATCAAAAAACATATCAATGTCAATTGATTCTCCCACTTTTAGTTTATCTACATTGGGATGGTTTCTCAAATAATAGAACGTAGATAAAATATCTTGCGTTTTATCCGGCACTTGAAATGTTTTTTCTGTCTTTCGTTTATAATCTTTAACCAAAACTGTATTATTACTTTGATTAAAGAAACCTTCTTGATTTTTTGTATAACCGCCTTCGTCTATTCTTCGTATAAATTGATACGGAATTCCGGTTTGTTTATCAATAAAACTTTGGTAATCGTCTTCTACTTTAAAGAAAAATTTGGTCATTCCGGTGGTGTAACCGCGACCTTTAGCGTGAAATACTTTTTTGTTGTTTCGAGTGGCTTCGCTTACGCTTAATTCGGCCATTCCGGCGTTAATTAATCCGTAGGTAATTTTAAATTGAAACCATTCGCCCACATCAAACGCATCTTCTTTTCGGGGAGAATTAGATTGAGAATCGAAACTGACCGTCGATAAAAACAGTACTATAAGCAATACATTTTTCATAAATTTCATCTTTTTACTAGAGCAGTTGCAATTTCTGTTCCAAATGTACTAAATCTAAAAAAGACCTCAAAATATGTGAAGACTTTACAGTTTTTTTATGATTTTTTTGGGAAAGCAATGAGGTTAATCATTATTTTTTTGAAAAAACGTTAAGTTTATTGATTTTAAAAAGTAAAAAAGACAAGTTGTTTTTTGTCTTTGTTTTGAATTTTTGAAGAATTGAATTGTGGTTTTTGATTCATCACTATTCATGGGAAATTACCTAACCAAAACCATATAAAAACACAAAACCCAACCGATCACGATTGAGTTGTATGCTATTAACTAACCAAAAAAAACTATAAATTATGAAAATTTACATTACTCAAAAGAAGGTAACCACTCCTCCTTTTTTGCGAGTGCAAAGGTAATTAGTTGGTTATTAAATTGTTAGTTATTTTTTGACTTTAACACATATTCAACAAAAAACGCATTGAAAGAAGGTGTAAAATTTCACTATTCATAATTTTAAGACGGTTTTATTAAATTTTATTCACAAAAAACTTCTTGTTGTCGTAATAAAATAGAAATCCGCTATGTTTCACAATGATTTTATGAAACGTAGCGGATTTCAATTTATAAATAGCGTTTACAATGTTCCTCGTAAGGCTTGTTCTCGCTCAATACTTTCAAATAACGCTTTGAAATTACCTGCACCAAAACCTTTTGCTCCCATGCGTTGAATGATTTCAAAAAATAAAGTTGGTCGATCTTCTAACGGTTTGGTGAAAATCTGCAACAAATAACCTTCTTCATCCGCATCAATCATAATTCCTAATTTTTGAAGTTCGTTAATGTCTTCCTTAAATTTAGACATGTGGTCTTTTAAACGTTCAGGAATTGCATCGTAATAGGCTTGCGGTGGCGTGCTCAAAAATTCAATTCCGCGCGAACGCATTTGGGCAACAGTTGAAATAATATCATCCGTAGCAACGGCAATGTGCTGCACACCGGGACCTTCATAAAAATCTAAATATTCTTCAATTTGCGATTTTTTCTTTCCTTCGGCCGGTTCGTTGATTGGGAATTTAATTCTTCCGTTTCCGTTGCTCATTACTTTACTCATCAATGCTGAATATTCAGTCGTAATTTGCTTGTCGTCAAACGAAAGAAAATTCACAAATCCCATGACATCTTCATACCATTTTACCCACGTATTCATTTCATTCCAACCCACATTTCCAACCATGTGATCGATATATTTCAAACCTACCGAAGTTGGATTGTAATCCGATTTCATTTCTTTGTAACCCGGAAGAAAAGTTCCGGTGTAATTTTTTCGCTCCACAAACATGTGAACGGTTTCTCCGTAGGTATAAATTCCGGCCCGAACCACATCGCCAAACTCATCTTTTTCAACGGTTGGTTCCATGAAAACTTTTGCTCCGCGTTTGGTTGTTTCTTCAAAAGCACTTCGGGCATCTTCTACCCACAGAGCAACGATTTTTACGCCATCACCGTGCTTTTTAACGTGTTCACCAATAGGAGAATCACTTTTTAAGGCAGTGGTTAACACTAATCGGATTTTATCTTGTTTCAACACATAGGAAGCTCTGTCTTTCACTCCTGTTTCCAAACCGGCGTATGCCAATGACTGAAAACCAAACGCCGTTTTATAAAAATGAGCGGCTTGTTTGGCATTTCCAACATAAAACTCTACATAATCGGTGCCCATTAATGGAAGGAAATCTTGTGCTCCTTCGAATATTTTTTCTAATCCGTATTCTACTGATTTTATTTCTTGTGACATGATTTTTTAATTTGGCAATTGGTTAATTTGTCGATGTGTCAATTTAGAAAACTATTAAAATCTACATTTCATGAACCAATTGGGTTAAACTATATTTTTTAATTTGTCAATTGGTTAATTTGTCGATGTGTCAATTTAGAAAACTGCTAAAATTGCATTACAAAAACCAATTTGGTTAAACTTTATTTTTTAATTTTTGAAGTTGCTATTATTTTATTGGTGATTTTTAAAATATCAAACAATTCTATTAACAACTCTTCTGTATCAGGATAACGTTCAAGTTCATTGCATAAAAACAACCAAAATTCGGTTTCATCAGCTTCTTTCATTGCAATTTTAAATTTATGTATGAAATCGGCTTTGCTTTCAGCATTTTGAGCTTCTTTAATATTTGCTCCAATTGATGTGCCGGACTTGAGCAGTTGATTGGCAACAACAAACCTTTTATTTTCCTCTAATTTTTCGGTGTATAAAACAACCTTCTTGGCAAACTCGAATGATTTTACAAGAATTAAATTATCCTTGTACTTTTCTTTAAATGTTATCATGGCTTATAGAATTAATGTGTCAATTTTTCAATGTGTCGATGTGTCAATTGACTGATTTGTTTACAAATGTTTTTAAATTAGTAATATCTTTTTTTAAATATAAATTCTAATATTTTCATTACTACTATCCCTCATTGACAAATTGCCGAATTGACAAATTGCCACATTATCAAAGCCACGATTGAAAGTACTTCTCATCCGCAACTTTCATTGCTTCATCCGTTACCATCAAAGGTTTAAATGTGTCAACCATTACGGCTAACTCTTTTGTTTCTGTTTTTCCAATGCTTCTTTCATATGCACCCGGGTGCGGTCCGTGTGGAATTCCGGCTGGGTGTAACGATATGTTTCCTGGTTTTACATCATTTCTGCTCATAAAATCGCCATCTACATAATACAACACTTCATCGCTATCGATATTGCTGTGATTATATGGGGCCGGAATGGAAAGCGGATGATAATCATACAATCTCGGAACGAACGAACAAACCACAAAAGCATCGGTTTCAAAAGTTTGATGAACAGGTGGCGGTTGATGAATTCTTCCCGTAATCGGTTCAAAATCGTGAATAGAAAATGCATACGGATAATTAAACCCGTCGTAACCCACTACATCAAACGGATGCGAGGCATAAACCATTTCGATAATTTCGTCTTTTTTCTTTACTTTGATGATGAAATCTCCCATTTCATCGTGCGTTTCTAATTCGGTTGGACGACGTAAATCACGTTCGCAATAAGGCGAATGTTCCAATAATTGTCCGAACCAATTTCGATACCGTTTTGGGGTGTAAATTGGTCGTCTTGATTCTACAATAAACAAACGATTGTCTTCGTTATCAAAGTCGATTTTATAGATAATTCCGCGTGGAATCAATAAATAATCACCGTATTTAAAGTCGATATTTCCTAAAAGAGTGCGAAGTTTACCGCTTCCTTTATGGATAAAAATCATTTCATCCGAATCGGTATTCTTATAAAAATAATCCTGAGTTTTGTTTTGTGGAGCAGCTAAAGTGATGTGACAATCCGAATTTGTCAACACAATTTTTCGGCTTTCTAAATAATCTTTTTCGGGAGCAACATCAAAACCGTGCAATTTATACGATTGCATATTATTTGCTTTTGCAATGGATGGAGCTACCGAATATTGCTTGCGAATTTCCTTCACCTGCGTTGGTCTGTGAACGTGATACATATTTGAATACATTCCGTCAAAGCCAACAGTACCAAATAGTTGCTCATAATAAAGCTCGCCGTTTGGTTTTCGGAATTGTGTATGACGTTTGGGAGGAATTTCTCCTAATTTATGATAAAATGGCATTTTTTTGAGTTTTAATTAAAAATTGGCTAATTGATAAATTGGCTAATCGACACATTAACCAATTGCCACATTGGCTAATTAACCCAAATCACTCCGGATTTCGTTTAATGAGGAATTGAAGGTAATCTAATAATCCTGGCCAAAAAGCAATCATTTTAAAAATTATTTGAGGTTAGTTTTGATTTTTTTTAATGTTTACGCCCACGATGATACCAAGTCCAAAGGCTACTAAAAAACCAAGAATTACAAACATTTTTTAAGGTTTTAATAAAATACAACACAAATATCGTAAAAATTTGAATACAACACAATTAAAACCAAAAACCTACACTAAACCAAGTGTGGTGATCTTTTGTTTCCGGCGACCAACTGTGTTTAATTTCTACGGGGCCAAAAATGGTTTCTAAGCCATAGCCAAATCCATAACCTGTGTAGGAAGGCTTGGTTAGCCATTCATCAGACTCAAATATTTTATCGCCAGCATTCGCAAAGTTGGCAGAGAAATTCACGTGGTTTTTTCTGAAAATTTCATAATCCAATTGAAAGAGTGCTTTTACATAACTGTTTCCGGCAAAACTTAAAAAATCATATCCATAAAACGGTTTAAAGTTATTTATGGGATAAAAGCCATAACCGCCAAATACAAAATTAAAGAACGGAACGGTTTGCTCGCCAATGGTTAGACCTCCATCGGTTTGGATTAATAAAGTTGTTCGGTTAAATAATTTTTGAGCAATACCTGCATCGGCTTTAAGAATAGAAAAATTGTTGAAGGTGTTTGTGTAGTTGGATGAAAATAAAAATGCTTGTACATCTCCGTTAAAATACCAACCACTTTTTGGAAAATATTTGTTGTCAAAAGAATCATATTTTAAATATCCAAAAGCACTAACATAATCACTATTTTCAATTACAGGACTTCCGGTATTTAACGTTTCCGATTTTAATTTAAGGTGTTTATACTCCAAACCTCCGGCAACCAAAAACTTTTGAATAAAAACGGTTTGCATGTATATTTGGTTGGTAAAATCTGAGAAATCAACATTAATGGAGTTTATGTCTTCTGATGTAAATAGAACCCCTTGACTAAAATCGGTGGTAACATTTCTATTAAAGCCGGTAAATCGTGATTTGATTCCAAAACTCCAATAGAATCCATTGTCAATATAATAATCAAAATTATATCTGAAATTGTCTCCCAAAATTAGATCAGCCGAAAGAATATCGTTTTTAAACAACATTTTCTTTTGTGTAAAATTGATTAAAATGCCGCTTTTGAATAATCCGTCATAATGCAAACCCAGTTTTAAAAAAGCCTTGTATGGATTTTCAGTTAAGTTTAAATTGATACGATCACCGCCATTATCCTTTTCTAGAGTATAATTGATTGATCCAAAATTTTGGGTTGCATTAAGATTTTCAATACCTTGTTTTAAATCGGCAAAACTTATTTTTCTGCCAGCTTTAAACCGAAGTTTACCCACAATATAAGCTCTAGTATAATTTTCTAATTGTGTGTGCGTTATGGAAGAAACAAATAAACTATCGTTTTCGCTTAATGGAACAATCGTTTTTGGTTTTTGATAAGATGTGTTGAGTTTGTTGAGTTGTTCTATAACAGAAATAGCTGCCGCTTCACCACTTTCAATAATTTTGGCTCCTTTGTCAAACGAAATCACAGAGTATTCTTCTACATTTGGTCTGATATAAACATCGGTTTGTTTCTTTTTTTCTTGCATTTTTTGAATCATCTGCAAGTTAGAAATCTGAACTAAAATTCGCGTGGCATCTTTGAGCGATTCGCGGTCTTTTAAATCGTCTTGAACATCAACACCAATGATAATGTCGGCTCCCATTTTTTTTACTTCCTCAATAGGATAATTGTTTACCACTCCGCCATCAATGAGGTATTTTCCATCAATAACCAAAGGAGAATAAAGTGATGGAAAAGCTCCACTTGCCAAAATGGATTGAGCTAAAAAACCTTGATCTAACAAAACTTCTTGTCCGGTTTCAATATCGGTGGCAATACACAAAAAAGGTATAGGTAGTTTTTTGAAATCTCGTTCGTGTCGCACCGTTGCGGTTAAACGGGTAATCATGTTATAATTATACAATCCTTTTGACAAAGCCGTTGGTATACCTATTTTGAACTTATTAAACGGCAATGCAAAGGCATACCGTTCGTCATTTGCTTTTTCATAGAAATTTTTAGATGATCGTGGAATAAAATCCTGAATTACCGCATCATAATCGGTATTGTTAAAAATACTGTCGAGCTGTGTTGCCGTGTAACCGGACGCATACAATCCGCCGATGATGGCTCCCATACTGGTTCCGCCAATATAGTCTATTTTTACACCGGCTTCTTCAATAACTTTTAAAACACCAATATGAGCCAATCCTTTTGCTCCTCCGCCACTTAAAACCAAACCGATTTTGGGTTGTTTTGGGATGGAATCTTGTGCGAAAAAGGTAATGGGTGAAAGGTAAAGGGTTATGGGTAACAGATACAAAAGACAAATCCTTCCTAGCCCCGATAGAGCCGATATCCTCGTAACGAAGTGAAGAGATATAGGCGAAAGCGGGAAAATGGAAACCAAAAAGGCGGGAACGATTAGCTTCAAATTGTATTTAATTAGATTTTATTTTTGTAAAATTCGTGAATTTTTTTTGCTTTTGATGTACCAACCACGTCAGAAATTTCATTTTCCGTTGCTAATGCTAATCTTTTAACACTTTTGAAATGTTTTAGTAACGTGATCATTGTTTTTTCGCCGATGCCGGGAATGGTTTCGAGCGAGGTTTGCAAAGCCGATTTGCTTCGTTTATCGCGATGATGCGTGATCCCAAATCGGTGAGCTTCATTTCGCAACTGCTGAATAATTTTAAGTGTTTCTGATTTTTTATCGAGGTACAATGGCACGGAATCGCCCGGATAATAAAGTTCTTCGAGCCGTTTGGCGATGCCGATGATGGCGATTTTTCCGCGTAAATTTAACGCATCTAAACTTTTGAGAGCCGATGACAATTGTCCTTTTCCACCATCGATGATGATGAGTTGCGGCAGCGGTTGTTGTTCGTCAAGCAGGCGTTTGTAGCGACGGTAAACTACTTCTTCCATGGAAGCAAAATCATCGGGACCTTCGACGGTTTTGATGTTAAAATGACGGTAGTCTTTTTTGCTTGGTTTTCCGTCTTTAAAAACCACGCAGGCCGCCACAGGATTGGTTCCTTGAATGTTGGAGTTGTCAAAACATTCAATGTGACGCGGTTCGACCGAAAGACGTAAATCTTTTTGCATTTGAGCCATAATTCGGTTGGTATGCCGTTCCGGATCTACGATTTGAATTTGTTTTAACTGCTCCAAACGATGGTATTTGGCGTTGCGTTGTGAGAGTTCGAGTATTTGTTTTTTGTCGCCCAATTGCGGAACGGTGATTTTAATTTTATCGCCAAAATCAAGTTCAAACGGTAAAATTATTTCTTTAGATGTGAGATGAAAACGTTCGCGAAGTTCTACAACTGCGAGTTCAAGAAGTTCTTCATCAGACTCATCAAGTTTCTTTTTGAGTTCAAGCGTGTGCGAACGAATGATGGCTCCGTGAGCAATTTGAAGGAAATTGACATACGCCATAGTTTCGTCGGAAACGATTGAAAACACATCGATATTGGATAATTTTGGGTTGAGAATAGTGGATTTGGCTTGGTAATTTTCAAGCACTTCCATTTTTTCTTTGATTTTTTGGGCTTCTTCAAATTGCATGTCGGCGGCAAAAGCGTTCATTTTTTGTTTGAAATCCTTGAGGCTTTCTTTGAAGTTTCCTTTTAAAATTTCCCGGATGGCATCAACGTGTTTTTGATAATTTTCCAATGTTTCCAGTCCTTCACACGGTCCTTTGCAGTTGCCGATATGGTATTCTAAACAGACTTTGTATTTGTGATTTTGGATGTTTTGTTCAGTTAAATCATAGTTACACGTTCGCAACGGATACAATTCTTTGATTAAATCCAGAAGTGTATTAACAATTTTGAAATTAGTATAAGGGCCAAAATATTCTGAACCGTCTTTAATCATTTTTCGGGTGGGAAAAATGCGTGAAAAAGGTTCTTTTTTAATGCAAATCCACGGATAGGTTTTATCGTC
Source organism: Flavobacterium sp. T50_26 (assembly GCF_057652995.1). Taxonomy (NCBI): domain Bacteria; kingdom Pseudomonadati; phylum Bacteroidota; class Flavobacteriia; order Flavobacteriales; family Flavobacteriaceae; genus Flavobacterium; species Flavobacterium sp. T50_26. The sequence goes on along the minus strand of NZ_JBYFCC010000004.1, from coordinate 106,188 downwards.
CTTGAGGTTGATGTTGTATCGTGGTTGTAATTTTTTAATCAAATTGTTTTCCAACAAAAGTGCATCTTGCTCAGATAAAACGACAATGTGCTTGATTTCGACAATTTTTCTAACTAAAACAGCAGTTTTGTGATTGTCGTGTGATTTTGTAAAATAGGAAGAAACCCGCTTTTTGAGGTTTTTAGCTTTTCCTACGTACAGAATTTTTCCGTCTTTATCATAATACTGATAAACCCCAGGACCATCGGGAAGGGTTTGAAGTTGGAGTTCTAAAGAATTAATCTGCATTGTACAAATATATTAGTAAAAAAAGGAGCGTGCAATAGTTCGCCAACTAACATTTATCATATTTCCTTTCTGCGAAACCACTTAGTTTTGCCCGAAATAGTAATTATGAATTATTGGAAAAAATATACACATCAGGAACGGTTGAACCGAATTCAATTGGCATTGGAGGAAAATGTGAACTTTTCTAAAGATATTTCGTTGGGCTTTCCGGCTTCAAAATTAGATGGAAAAGTGTTTTATGATGATGCTCCGTTTCTAAAAGAAGCTCCAACTTTGCAAACGTTTGTAGCCAATCCAAACCACATTGGCTGTCACACATTAGGTGATTCTGAAAGTGTTTTCAGCGGCACACAACAATTGGAACGAGAAGTTTTGGAAGCTCTGGCTATTGATGTTTTTAAATCAAAACCAAATGCGTTTGACGGCTATATTTCACCCGGTGGAACCGAAGCAAATATTCAAGCTTTGTGGATGTATCGGAATTATTTTCAACAGGAATTCAATGCAAATTTGAACGAAATTGCCATCATAGCTTCAGAAGACACGCATTATTCTATCCCGAAAGGAGCCAATTTATTGCAATTGGATTGGTTAAAAATTCCGGTTGATTTTAATACTCGCCAAATTGACAAAAAGGCTTTGCAAAATATTCTAGAAAAAGCTCATTTAAATGGCAAAAAACACTTTATTGTAGTATCAAATATGGGTACAACAATGTTTGGTTCTGTTGATAATCCGAATGATTATATCGAAATTCTGAACGAGTTGAAATTATCGTTCAAATTGCATGTGGACGGAGCGTATGGCGGTTTTGTTTATCCGTTTAGCAATCCGAATTCGATTATAAATTTTAACAATCCGGATATTAGTTCCATCACAATTGATGCTCATAAGATGCTTCAAGCTCCGTATGGAACCGGAATTTTTATTTGCCGAAAAGGTCTGATTGAAAATGTACTGACTCGTGAGGCCGAATATGTGGAAGGAATGGATGTAACGCTTTGCGGAAGCCGTTCGGGAGCCAATGCCATTGCTGTGTGGATGATTCTTTCTACGTATGGTCCGCATGGTTGGTTTGAAAAAGTAAGTACCTTGCAAGGACGAACCGATTTTTTATGCCGAGAATTAGATAAAATAGATGTCAACTATTTTAGAGAAACGTTTATGAATATTGTTACCATTCATGCCGAATACATTTCTAAAGAAATTGCCAATCGTTTTAAACTCGTGCCGCAATCGCATTTGAATGATAATAAATGGTATAAAATTGTGGTGATGAATCATGTGGAACCCGAACATTTAATTACATTTATAGCCGAATTGAAAGCTTCGGTTTATGCATAAAAAAGAACTTCGGACTTATTACAAATCACTAAGAGCTGCACTTTCTCAACAAGAAATTGAAGAAAAAAGTATGGCTATTGCCAACCAATTGCTTCGTTTGAATTGTTGGGATAAAACCTATTATCATTTGTTTTTAACGATTGAAGAATTAAAAGAAATTGAAACCGAATTTATTCTGCAAATTCTAGCCGGAAAAGACAAAGAAATTGTAATTGCAAAAAGTGATTTTGAAACCCGAAAAATGACTCATTTTTTATTGACTGATAATACCAAAATTAAAAAAAACGAATACAATATTCCTGAACCTGTGAACGGTTTGGAAGTTCCTGTTTCAATGATTGACGTGGTTTTTGTGCCTTTATTAGCATTTGATCAACAAGGTCATCGAATTGGGTACGGAAAAGGATTTTATGATCAATTTTTAGCCGAATGCAATCCGGAAACCATCAAAATTGGGTTATCTTTTTTTGAAGCGGAAGATATAATTGACGGTGTTTTTGAATCGGATATTCCGCTGAATTATTGCATTACGCCATCCAAAATTTATCAATTTAATTAAGCTGAAATTTCATTTTTAGAAACAACTTCTTCTTTTTCCGTTGTGCCAAAAGCTCTTTTGTTAAAAACAATTAAAATTCCGACTCCGGTAGAAATCGCCATGTCGGCAATGTTAAAAATAGCATTGAAAAAAGTGAAATAATTTCCGCCAACAAACGGAATCCATTCCGGTAACGTTCCTTTCCAAATTGGGAAATAAAGCATGTCAACTACTTTTCCGTGAAACCATGTTCCATACGGATTGTCTGAAAACAAAGTTGAAGCTGCATAATGACTGTCATTAAAAATTACGCCATAGAAAACACTGTCGATGATATTTCCAAAAGCTCCGGCAAGAATTAATGCAACGGCAACAATTAAGTAGTTTGAACTGTGTTTTTTTACACTATCCCACAACCAATAACCAATACCAAAAACTGCTACAATTCGGAATAAGGTTAAGAATAACTTTCCGTGATCGCCCGGAATTTTGGTTCCCCAAGCCATGCCTTCATTTTCGATAAAATGAATTCGGAACCAATCGAAAACTTTAATTTCTTCTCCTAAAACAAAATTGGTTTTGATGTATAGTTTAGATATCTGATCAACTAATAAGATGATTATGACGATCAAATAGGCTTTCTTTAAAGACATTCTTAAGATTTTATGGTGCAAAAATAGCAATATTCTCAAACAAAAAAGGAAATATCCCGATAACGGCTAAAACTTTAAACAATATTTAGCATTTCACGCAACCTTTTTTGGTTTTTGCATCTCAATTATACACAACTGTTATTACATTTGTTCAACCTAACCTAACTGATAATGAAAACATTAAAATTAATTTGTCTGCCCTTGTTTATAACCTTTTTTATGAGTTGTAACCAAGACGATGACCGTTCAACAGAAACGGCAAAATTTGCTGTTCCGGTAATAAAATCATTGAATGCTTTACGCAGTAACATTTCGGTAACATCTGCTCAACAAACCAATGCGGACGGAAAAATTTACATTGCAGAAAACCTGCTTTTTTATGTAGCTCAAGAATCCGGTATTCACGTTTTTGATAATTCTAACCCTTCAAATCCCGAAAATAAAGCTTTTATTAATTTAGAAGGTGTGCATGATATTGCTGTAAAAGGCAACTATTTGTATGCTGATAATTTTGTAGATTTAGTAGTTTTTGATATTTCTGACATAAGTAATATTGAAGTTGTAAGAGTGGCCGAAAATGTAATTTCCTTCTACCCTATCTATCCTGATGATGCAGAATTTTATGCGTACGATGTTAACCCTTCTGAAGGTGAAATTATGGTTGGATTTAGAATTGAAAACCGAGAAAGACCATCAGAGGAGTATACTATTTGGTCTCTCGATGCGTTGGCAAACTTTGAAAGTGCAAATGGTGGAAATGTTGGAACCGGTGGCTCGTATGCTAAATTTCAGATTAACAACAATGCTTTGTATACGGTTGAATCGTATAATTTAAAAGTATTTAACATAACCAATCCAACTGAAACTTTTTATGACAAAACGGTTTATATGACCGAATGGATGGGCGGCGGTGTTTTTGAAACGCTTTTTAAACAAAAAGAATTTCTTTTCGTGGGCTCTACAAACGGAATGTATATTGTGAATGCTTTTGACGAATTTAATCCTTATTTTGTGTCGGGTTTTGCTCATGCAACGGCGTGTGATCCGGTTGTGGTTCAAGGCAATACAGCTTATATTACTGTTCGCGGTGGCTCAAACTGTGGTTCAATTGAAGACCAAGTTAACATAATTGATATTACCAATATTCAAAATCCAACCTTAATTTCAACTTATTTATTGAATCAACCTTACGGATTGGGAATAAAAGATGATGTTTTGTATGTGTGTGCCAATGGAAATTTGAATGTTTTTGATGCTACAAATTCAACCGAATTAACTTTAGAAAACACCTACGAAGACGAAGTGAAAGATGTAATTGCTTTAGATACGCATTTAATTGCAGTTGGAATCAATAAAATCATCCAATATAATTATGGAGAAAATCATACGTTGGAAGTGATGAGTGTGGTGAATTTTTAATTCTAACTTTATTATACAAAAAGAGATAACCCAAAAAGTTATCTCTTTTTTAATGTAATCTTTTCACCTTCAAATCTCGGCTACTCAGAATCTCAGCAACTCTTATCGCTGCATATTTTTTGCTTCAATACTCATTGTAGCGTGTGGAACCAATTTCAAACGTTCTTTTGAAATTAATTTACCCGTTACTTTGCAAACTCCATACGTTTTGTTTTCTACTCTAAAAAGAGCGTTTCTCAAATCGCGGATAAACTTTTCTTGGCGAATAGCTAATTGTGAGTTGGCTTCTTTACTCATTGTTTCGCTACCTTCTTCGAATGCTTTGAATGTTGGCGATGTATCATCGGTTCCGTTATTCAAATCATTCATATAGGCACTTTTGATTAGTTCCAAATCGTTTTGAGCTTTCTCAATTTTTTTTAGGATAATTTCTTTGAACTCAGCCAAATCGGCTTCTGAGAATCGTACTACTTCATCTGTCATATTAATCTATTTTGAAATTATTATTAGTGTTTTTATATCATCAAACTCAATTTCCGTACCATTTTCGAGATGGTCTTCAAAAACGAGCAATTCGGTTAACGTTTCGGACTTTATATACGTTTCATTTGCGGTTATGGCTTCCTCTAAAACACCATTTCTCATCAATTGAACTTTTATTTTATCTGTAACTTCAAAACCACTGTCCTTTCTAAGGTTTTGAATGCGATTAACTAATTCTCTGGCAATACCTTCTTTTCGCAATTCATCCGTTATGGTGATGTCTAAAGCAACCGTAATTCCGTTTGCATTGGCAACCAACCATCCCGGGATGTCTTGTGAAGAAATCTCCACATCATCTTGTGTTAAAGTTATTGAATTTCCCGAAATAACAAGCGTACAGCTACCTTCTCGATCTAATTCATTAATTTGCTCCTGCGAAAATCCTTGTATCTCTTTGGCAATCAATCCCATATCTTTTCCGAAACGAGGGCCTAAAGCTTTAAAATTAGGCTTAATTTGCTTTACTAAAACACCGGAAGCATCATCCAATAACACGACTTCCTTCACGTTTACTTCGGCTTTTATCAGGTCAGAAACTGCTTCAATTTCTGCACGCTGATTTTTGTCAAGTATCGGAATCATTACCTTTTGCAACGGTTGACGTACCTTAATCATCTCCTTCTTGCGAAGCGATAAAACCAGCGACGAAACCGTTTGTGCTTTCATCATTTTACTCTCCAACGATTTATCAACATATTTTTCAACATAATTCGGAAAATCGGCCAAATGTACGCTGTCAAAATTTTCTGAATGTGTTGCCTGTGTTAAATCTCTGTAAAGCCTATCCATAAAGAAAGGAGCAATTGGAGCTGATAATTTAGCAACCGTGATTAAACACGTATATAACGTTTGATACGCCGCAATTTTATCGGTACCGTATTCGCCTTTCCAAAATCTTCTTCGGCATAAACGAACGTACCAGTTACTTAAATTCTCCTGAACAAAGTCGGAAATTGCTCTCGCAGCTCTCGTAGGTTCGTAATCTGCATAACTTTCATCCACTAATTGAACTAATGTTTGCAATTCAGATAAAATCCAACGGTCAATTTCAGGTCTTTCAGTAAGCGGAACTTCTTCTTCTTTATACGTGAATCCATCTATATTCGCATACAACGAAAAGAATGAATAGGTATTATATAAGGTGCCGAAAAACTTTCGTCTAACTTCGGCAACACCTTCAATATCAAATTTTAAATTATCCCAAGGATTCGCATTGGCAATCATATACCAACGTGTGGCATCCGGACCGTATTCGGCTAACGTGGTAAACGGATCAACGGCGTTTCCGAGACGTTTGGACATTTTTTGTCCGTTTTTGTCTAACACTAATCCATTGGAAACCACATTTTTATAGGCAACTTTATCAAAAACTAAGGTTCCGATGGCGTGTAAGGTATAAAACCATCCACGGGTTTGATCGACTCCTTCGGCAATAAAATCAGCCGGAAAATCTTTTCCTTCATCAATTTTTTCTTTGTTTTCAAACGGGTAATGCCATTGAGCATAAGGCATCGCACCGGAATCAAACCAAACGTCAATTAAATCGGCTTCCCGTTTCATCGGTTTTCCTGATTTGGAAACTAATGTGATGGCATCTACTACATTTTTATGCAAATCAACTAAATCATAGTTTTCTTCGCTCATATTGCCTATTTCAAAACCTTTGAACGGATTTTCTTTTTGAAAACCAGCTTCAACCGATTTTTCAATGGCGTGATACAATTCTTCCACCGATCCAATTAAAACTTCTTCCGTTTTGTCTTCTGTTCGCCAAATTGGTAACGGAATTCCCCAGTATCTTGAACGGGATAAATTCCAGTCGTTGGCATTTTTCAACCAGTTCCCGAAACGACCTTCTCCGGTTGCTTTTGGCTTCCAGTTGATGGTATCGTTCAAATCGAACATACGGTCTTTGATTTCGGTTACTTTGATGAACCAAGAATCTAACGGATAATATAGTAATGGTTCATCGGTTCTCCAACTGTGCGGATAACTGTGAACGTATTTTTCAACTTTAAATGCTTTATTTTCCTCTTTTAATTGGATAGCAATTTCCACATCAGCAGAACGTTCCGGTGCTTGTCCGGCATCATAATATTCATTTTTAACGTATTTACCGGATAAATGACCTAAACCTTGGATGAATTTTCCTTGTAAATCAACTAAAGGAACTGGATTACCGTTTGCATCCAAAACCAACATTGGCGGAACTTCCGGTGTAGCTTCTTTGGCTACTTTCGCATCATCGGCACCAAAAGTCGGAGCGGTGTGTACGATTCCTGTTCCATCTTCGGTTGTAACGAAATCACCTGAAATCACTCGGAAAGCATTTTCCGGGTTTTGATAAGGTAAAACCAATGGCATTAATTGCTCGTAGCGAATTCCGACTAAATCTGAACCTTTGCATTCGGTTAAAATTTGGTAAGGAATGGTTTTATCACCTTCTTTGAAATTTTCAAAATCAGAAGTTTCTGTTGAAACAAAAAATCCTTTTCCGAATTGTTTTCCAACTAAATTCTTAGCTAAAATAACGTTTATTGGTTGATAGGTATATTGATTAAAAGTCTTTACTAAAACATAGTCAATTTTTGGTCCAACCGTCAACGCCGTATTACTCGGCAATGTCCAAGGAGTGGTCGTCCAAGCTAAAATATGAATAGCACCAAACCCTTGTAAAAAGTTCGGTAACGTTTCCGGTTTTGTTTTGAATTGAGCGACAACGGTTGTATCGGTCACATCTCTGTAACTTCCGGGTTGATTCACTTCGTGTGAAGATAAACCTGTTCCCGCTTTTGGCGAATACGGTTGAATGGTGTAACCTTTGTACAACAAATCTTTATCATAAATCTGTTTCAACAACCACCAAACCGACTCCATATATTTGGATTTATAGGTCACATACGGATCTTCCATATCTACCCAATAACCCATTTTTTCGGTTAAGTCGTTCCACACGTCGGTGTAACGCATCACGGTTTTTTTACACGCTTCGTTGTATTCTTCTATCGAAATGGTTTTTCCGATGTCTTCTTTGGTAATGCCTAATTCTTTCTCAGTACCTAATTCTACAGGCAAACCGTGCGTGTCCCAACCTGCTTTTCGTTTTACTTGAAATCCTTTTTGGGTTTTATAACGGCAAAAAATATCTTTAATCGCACGAGCCATCACGTGGTGAATTCCAGGTAAACCGTTGGCCGAAGGAGGTCCTTCAAAAAACACATATGGTTGTTGCCCTTCACGGGTGGTGATGCTCTGTTCAAAAATGTGGTTTTCTTTCCAATACTTCAGTACTTCCGATGCCACTGTTGGCAAGTCAAGTCCTTTGTATTCAGCGAATTTCGTACTCATGTTTTCTCGTTCTAAAAAATCAATTTGCGAAAGTAATGATTTTTGGGATAATATGGTAGGAATTAATGTGTCAATGGGGAAATGTGGCAATTTGTCAATGAGATAATGTGGCGATGTGTCAATTTGGGAATGTATCAATAAGAAAAAACGAAAATTCTGTGTTTCTTTGAGAAAATAATATTGATGTTATCCTCACCCCCAACCCCTCTCCAAAGGAGAGGGGGAGCGAGACGTTGAAAAATTACGCTAATTTAGCAGTTATAAATCCGTGGAAATCTATTATAGCGAAGCTATCAAATCTGTGGAAATCAATTTAATCCCTTCAATCCGTGTTCCATTAAAAAAGCGAAGCGTCTTTGTGCCCTTTGCGAACTCCTTTGTGCTCTTTGCGGTTAAAAAACCTCAGCAACTCAGTAACTTAGAACCTTAGCACCTCAAGAAAACACCTCCCCCAACACCTCCAACGACTTCGGCCTTTTAAACCCATCCAAATGAAACGCATAGTAGTCCAACAAAATTTTCAGCAAAACTTGTCGTTCAGCAGCCACAAAACACTTGGCTTCGCTGTTAAACTTTAATTCAATCAATTTTTTAAATAAAATCGTTTCGTGTTCCGAAAGGCAACTGATGCCGTGGTAGTTTGTAAAAACACCTTCTGTTAGTTCAAAAAAAGTAGCGTCTGTTTGCGACACATCCGGATAAAAACCTAAAAAGCGAGTCATTCCCAACAATAAAATTAAATGAAAATTCACCACTTCGTCGTGGCCATCCAACCAAAGCAAAGCCGTTTCTAGATAATCAAAAAAGGCTTCATTTTTTTCTTCTTCTTTGATGCAATGATGCAAAACTTCCGACAGAAAAAGAGCCATCGAACTTTTGACAATATCATTATGCAAACTCACGAAAGGCTGACTGATGCGGATTTCCTTAAAATACTCCAATTTGCCTTGGTTTTTGTGTATAGCCTCTATTTCCAACAAGGTAAGTGGTTGGAAATACCCTATCTTCTGTTGACTCTTTCGGGCCGAAAAAGCATTGGGAACAAAATAACTTTTTAAACCATCAGACAGCGTAAAACACTTTACTATCAGGGATTTTTCCTGGTACTTTAGGGATGAGATGACTATGGCTTTGGTTTTTATCTGCATGATGTAAAAGTAATCTTTCTGGTGCGGTAATCCAATAGTTCACTAGTTTGTGTGCTTTTGTTGTAGTAGTTGCGGTGATTTTGATGTATTAGATTCTGTCACCATTGATGCTTTATCTATACACTATCCATACACTATCTATGCTTTATCTATACAGTTGTCGGTTGTCTTGACCCGTCCTAAAATAACTATACAAATTAATAAATAAATCCTATTATAGTTATACAAATATAATTCTTAATCCTGCAACTACTATACAACTGTTTTTTCATAATTAAAACTTCTATTATAATTCTTCCATCGTTTGTTTAATTTCTCTGATTTCAAATGAGCTTGGTTAGGGGTTAAATAATCACAACTTGCATGAGGTCTTAATTCATTATAAGACTTAATACTTTTACTTACTTGATATCCTGTTTGGTCAAAACCCAAGGAACTAGAGTAAAGATTAAATTCTGTTTTAATAATACCATTTACTCTTTCTGCTAATGCATTTTCATATGGATCTCCATTTTCGGTCATACTAATACCGATGTTGTTTTTTAGTAATAAATCAACATAGTTATGAGAACAATACTGTGAACCTCTATCAGAATGATGGATGATTGATTCATTATACAATCTATTATTGAGAGCCATCTTTAAAGCATTAATACATCCTTCTGCTGCTAAGTCCTGACGAAAACTATATCCCATTATTTTTCTGGAATAAGCATCAGTAATTAAACTTAGATAGCCCCATTGATTGGTTAATCGGATATAAGTAATATCACTTACCCAAACCTGTTCTGGTCTTGTTATTATATGAATTGTCCTAAAATAAGTATACAGATTACTAAATAAATCCTATTATAGTGATACAATATAATTCTTAATCCTAAAATGGTTTCCTCCCCCCGACCCCCTCCAAAGGAGGGGGAGACGAGACGTTGAAATGACTGCTAAATTTGCTGTCATAAAATCTGTGAAAATCTAAATATAGCGTAGCTATCAATCTGTGAAAATCCGTTACATCCGCGTCATCCGTGTGCCATTAAAAGCGAAGTGTCTTTGTGGCCTTTGCGAATTCCTTCGTGTTCTTTGCGGTTAAAAAACCAACCCTTCCATTACCAAAAAACCACCAAAACATCACCAAAACATTACCCCATAACCTTCCCGAAACAAACCACCAAAACCATTTAAACATTCCTTATTCTTGCCTTAAAATTGAAATAACAACTTAGTTTGAATTTTGTGAGCATTAATCTAAACTAAAAACAATGTTCAAAAACTACTCAACCAACCGTTTTTTGTCCCTTTTTATGCTATTGTTTTGCTCCTTTGTACAGGGACAAACACTAGTGCATTACTGGAACTTTAACGACAATGCCTCTGTGGCAACGCTTACTACTCCCACGCAAACATTTGTGACAGGAGCTGCCATCACTGCTATTGCAGGAGGTATCAGCACGATTGATGCAGCGGGTGGAACCGGTCAAAACTTTGACGTGGAAAACCTGAATACCAGAAACGGAGATCCTGCCGGAACGCATTTGCGTTTTAACGACCCAATTGGTGGTCAGTTACAATTTGATTTACCAACTACAGGTTTCGAAAATGTTATCATCCAATTTGCAACAAGACGTTCGGGTTCGGGTGCTGGTTCGCAACTTTGGTCGTATACCTTAGATGGGACAACTTACCTTCCTTTTACTGCTATCTTCCCCATCAGTGGAAATCCTGTTTTAGAAACGTTAGATTTTTCAGCGATTGCAGGTGCAAATAACAATGCTAACTTTAAATTGAGAGTTGCTTTCGAACAAGGAACAGGCGGAACAGTTGGAAACAACCGTTTTGATAATTTTACCCTTGAAGGAGATGTAATTCCCGTTCCGGTTTTAATTCATTATTGGAATTTTAATGATAATTCATCGGTAGCTGCTTTGACCACTCCGTCACAAACGTTTGTAACAGGAGCAGCTATTACGGCTATTGCCGGTGGAATTAGTCAAATCAATTTAGGCGGAACTGGTCAGAATTTTGATGTGGAAAACTTAAACGCCAGAAATGGTGATGTAGCCGGAACGCACTTACGTTTTAATGATCCAATCGGTGGTCAATTGCAATTTGATTTACCAACTACAGGATACGAAAATATCATCATTCAATTTGCGACTCGTCGTTCCGGTTCAGGAGCAGGTACGCAATTGTGGAGTTATTCCATTGATGGAACTACTTATATTCCTTTCACAAACATTTTACCAAATGATGGTAATCCGGTTTTAGAAGCGTTAGATTTTACTGCAATTGCTGCCGTAAATAACAATGCAAACTTTAAATTAAGAGTTGCTTTTGAACAAGCTCACGGTGGAGCGGTTGGAAACAACCGTTTTGATAATTTTACAGTGGATGGAAATGCCATTGGCGGTGGCGATGCCATTGCTCCAGTAGTGACATTTTCTCCAATGAATAATACAACCAACGTAGCAATTACTGTAAATCCTATTGTTTCTTTTAATGAAAATGTTCGTTTAGTCAATAACGATCCGATTACGAATGAAAATGCAGCTTCTTTAGTGGAATTGCGTTTGAACAATGATGCAGGAACGCTTGTCCCTTTTACAACTACGTTTGAAAACAATACCATCACCATTATTCCATCATCCGATTTAGCGAATAATCAAACCTATTATGTGGCTCTTTTACCTAATACGGTAGAAGATTTTAGTGATAACGCTGTGTCGGTAGCCCCAAGCAGCGTTTTCAATACTATTGCAGTACAAACACAATTTCAAGCCGGAGATTTAGTTTTCGTGGCTTATCGTATGAACGCAACCGCTACTGAAGACGAAGTAGCTTTATTAAGTTTAGTTGATATCGAGCCGGGAACGTTCATCAATTTAACCGATGCAAAATATACCAACAATGCTCAACCACAATGTGCCAACGGAATTGTTTGGACATTAGGTGCGAATGAATGTGTGCCTGCCGGATCAATCATTAGCATTAAAACATCAGCATTACTTGCCAATGTTGGAACAGTAACCGGTTCCGGTTTCGGATTAAGTTCAAGTGGTGATCAAGTAATTGTTTACACAGGAACTGCCGCTGCACCAAACTACATCACTGCGTTAAGTTCAAACGGATGGGTAGAATCAAATTCAACGTGTAGTGGAAGTCTTTCGATGATTCCAGCCGGATTAGTAGATGGTGTTTCTGCCTTAAATACAAGTACTGCACCGGGCAATGTTTCCGGAAATGCGGTGAATGCGTATTACAACGGAACACAATCAGGAACACCGGCTGAATTAAAAACAGCGATTTTAAATCCAAGCAATTGGTTAGCAATCGATGGTGGAACAGCTCCTCAAACGTGGCCGACTTTTAATTTCCCAAGTTCACTTCAAGTAACGAATGCGGTTGTGTTAACCAATACAACGATCGAAATTACGTTCAACCAAGCTGTTAATGTAGCTTCAGCAGAAACTTTGGCGAATTATACAGGTGTTGCCAATTTATCTTCGGCAGTAGCTGTAAACAATGTGGTGACGTTAACGTTCAGTACACCATTCGCTGCAGCGACAAATTACAGTTTAGTAATTGACAACGTTCAAAATGTAAACAATGCTCCGATGGTTTGTCCGTTTACATTCAACTTTAGTTTCAATACAAGTGTAGCTTTTGCTTCTACTTTCATCAAAGTAAATGAAGGAGACGGAACGTTAAATTTCGTAATCAACTTAGATAGCCCTGCGGTTTCTTCGGTAGATTTAGTAGTGAAAACAGCTCCATTTAGTACCGCTGATGCGAATGATTTTACATTGTCCACTCAAACCTTAAACTTCACCGGAAGTAGTTCATTAACCCAAACGATTGTTATTCCGATTATCGATGATTCTACAGAAGAACAACAAGCTGAATACTTTGTATTGAGTTTAGAAAATCCGGTTGGATTAACCATTACAGGAAATACATTAGCTACCATTTATATTATTGATAATGATTTGGAAGCTCCTATACCTTCTCAACAAATTGAATTAAATTACATTGGCAGTTTCGACCCTTCCGGAGATAATACAAGTACGTGCGAAATCGTAGCTCACGATCCTGCAACGCAACGTTTATTCACTACAAGTGCAATTGCAGGATTTTTAGATATTGTGGATTTTAGTGATCCAACGAATTTATCAACCATTTCTTCTGTGGATATGAATCCGTATGGAGGTGTAACCAGTGTAGCTGTGAAAAACGGAATCGTAGCTGTAGCTTCACCAAATGCAGACGAAACTCTAAACGGAACGGTTGTGTTTTTTGATACGAACGGAACATTCTTAAATCAAGTAACGGTTGGAGCATTGCCTGATATGGTTGTGTTTTCACCGGATGGAACAAAAGTAATGACTGCTAATGAGGGTCAACCCAACCCCGATTATTCGATTGACCCGGAAGGTTCAGTGAGTGTTATCGATATTTCAGGTGGCATTGCAGGGTTAACGCAAGCCAATGCCACTACTTTATTGTTCACCGAATTCAATGCTCAAGAAGCCGCTTTAATCGCTTCAGGAGTTCGTAAATTAAAACTAACCAGTACGTTATCGCAAGATTTTGAACCGGAATTCATCACCATCAGTAGCGACAGTCAAAAAGCTTGGGTAACCTTACAAGAAAACAATGCGATTGCCGAAATCAATTTAACCAACAACACGATTTCGTCTGTTTGGGCATTAGGAACAAAAGATATGAGTTTACCGGGTAATGGTTTTGATGCTTCGGATAACAACAACGAAGTATTGATTGCCAACTGGCCTGTACAAGCCTTTTTCATTCCGGATGCAATGGCAAATTTCACGGTAAATGGAACAACCTATATCGTAACTGCCAATGAAGGTGACGAAAAAGAATACAGTGGTTTTGAAGAAAGAACAACGGTTGGTGCCGCTTCGTATGAATTGGATGCAACCAATTTCCCAAATGCAGCGGTATTGAAACAATCGTATAACTTAGGTCGTTTTAGAGTATCTAACTTAAACGGAAACTTGGATGCTGATCCACAATTTGAAGAAATCAATGCGGTAGGAACCCGTTCGTTCTCTATTTTTAACACCACTACGCAAGAAATAGTGTTTGACAGTGGTGATGATTTTGAACGTTACACTGCAGCCAATTTTCCAACCATTTTTAATGCCGACCACGAAAGCAACACACCAAAAGTAAGAAGTCGTGCCAAAGGACCTGAGCCGGAAGGTGTAACGGTTGCTACCATTGCTGATCAAACTTTTGCCTTTATCAGTTTAGAACGTGTTGGAGGTGTTATGGTTTATAACGTTACTGACCCAACTAACGCAACCTTTGTGGATTACAAAAACACAAGAAGTACATCAGCATATGCCGGTGACCACGGTGCCGAAGGAATCATTTACATAGACCCAGCGGATAGCCCAACGGATACCGGATATATTTTAGTATCGAATGAAATTAGTGGAACACTTACTATTTTTGAAGTAGATGCTTCTACGCTTTCTACACCGGATTATGTGAACAACAACCCAAAAACGTTTGTGGTTTTCCCAAATCCTTCCGCTACCGGAATGGTGTATTTTAACCGTGTGGCCGACATCCAATTGTTCGACAACACCGGAAAATTAATTTACCAAGCACAAAACGCACAAACTTTGGATACTTCCTCCCTAAGCAGTGGTTTATATTTTGTAAAAACCGCCGAAGGCATCGTAACCAAGCTACTCGTAAAATAATAAACCCGCCTTTTTTCATCTTTCTGAATGCAAAAACCCTCTGTTCTGGAGGGTTTTTTGTTTTGGGCCTTAGCGGTTTGTCATTCCGAAAGATGTCGAAGACGAAAGAGGACACGAGCGATAGCGAACTGGCGAAGCAATCTCCTACGAAAGAGTTAAAATTATTCGCAATGCTTTCATTTCAAAGACTAGAGCGAACTGTAGAAACTAACCACACACATACGAATCAACTGCACGTGCCTACTTTATGTGATTTCTCCTATCGTCGAAATGACACAGCTAGCGATGTAATATAAAGGATAATAACTACTAGGAATAAGTCAATCATTGTGTCGATATCAATTCGGTTCTTTAATGCTAAATGCTCTATTATTAAAGATTATTTGTTACGTACACTGTGTCATTTCGACGATAGGAGAAATCACATGACGCTAAGAAAAAAAACTTAAATCATAGTAAAGTACTGCAAAATGGAAAAGCAAATTCTAATTCGGAATATTTTAAAACAGAAATCTACAATTGTAGGCGGCTAATGAAATTTTGAATGTCTAATTTTGAAAAAACATAATTTATATGACTTCAAAACTAAAATATTCTCCAACTGAATACTGGGATTTTATCGAGAAATATTACCCGCTTTATTACTGTTGCGATGATGTTTTAATGTGCGATATCCTAAGTCGAAAACTTCATGGATACACAATTTCACCAGAAGATGAAGCCTATATTGATGGCTGGAATTACAAAGAAGAGCTAATTAAAATTGAAACCGAGTTGTTTCAAATCGCGTTGGAAAATTATTTTGAGTTGGTTTATTAGATTAATTTTAAAAGTTAAAAACATGACAATTAAAGAAATAATAAGTGAATTAGAAAAATCACCAAACCAAGGATTAGAAATAACTAAAAGAAAAGGAATTCTAACAAGCTCATGGTGCATTCATAAAAGAGAAAATCACTTTTACTTTTTTGATATCAATGAAGATTTTATTTTTGATGATAATCATAAGTACACATTGGAGGAATTGATTGAAGAATTTGAAAATGGGTATTTTGAAATAGATTGCGTTATGGATTGAATCATGTAAAATATTAAAAATGTTTATTGATTAATTTTTATAAGGAAGACAATAAAAAGATAACATTTATTACTTAATTTGCATGAAATAGAATTTTAAATTTCTGAGTAGAAGAACAGATTTCTACTTAACAAAAATTATACTATTGTAAAGATTTGTAGAATCTAAGATGAAGGAATTATAAATATTTAGATATCCTTTTTAAATCAAACCTAAATTAAGAATTTAAATGAAAAGCATTGAAGTTGTAGCAGCAATAATTTATTATAAAGATAGAATTCTATGTGTACAACGTGGTGAAAATAAATATCCATATATTTCGAATAAATTTGAATTTCCTGGAGGAAAAATGGAGATAGGCGAAACAAAAACTGAAGCAATAAAAAGAGAAATTCTTGAAGAATTGAATATGAATATAAATATTCAAGAAGAATTCTTAACGGTTACACACGAATACCCGGACTTTAGAATAATTATGCATAGTTTTAAATGTAAATGTGAAAGTCAAGAACTTAAATTAACCGAACATATTAACATGGTATGGTTATCAATAAATGAATTGAAAAAATTAGATTGGGCAGCAGCAGATATTCCAATCGTAAATAAATTAATGGTGAATGAATAAGTTAACTGAAATTTTTAACTCAAGTTTACAAACAGGTTATGTAGATAAAAATATTTTATCAAACATAGCGTACCAACCAGAATTACTTGTCAATCAAAAAAACCCACCAAAAAAAGTTCTTTCATCAATACTTCACGAACTTGAAAATTGCAGTCAGTTTTATATATCAGTGGCATTTGTAACTACTAGCGGAGTTGCTACTATTATTAATAAGCTAAAAGAATTAGAAAGGCGTAAAATAAAAGGTCAAATTTTAGTTTCTCAATATTTAAACTTTACACAACCTGAGGCATTAAAAAGATTATCTCAATTTAAAAATATTGACCTTAGAATCGCTACAACCGGAAACGCTCATGCAAAAGGATATATCTTTAAAAGCAAAGATCATTATAACCTAATTGTTGGAAGCAGTAATTTAACTGCACAAGCTTTGTCAATTAATAAAGAATGGAATATTAAAGTATCCGCATTAGATGAAAGTGGAATAGTTGAAAAAGTGCTAAATGAATTCAAATCTGATTTTGAAAAAGCGACAATCGTAACATCAAATTTTATTTTATCTTACCAAGAAATATATCAAAAGCAATCCCTTCTTAATCAAATTAACAACTTTGAGGCTATAATAGAAACACAAACTATTATAACCCCAAATACAATGCAAATAGAAGCTCTTAGAAATTTAAAAAAATTACGAGAAGACAAAAAAAATAAAGCTTTAATTATTTCTGCTACTGGTACGGGAAAAACATACTTGTCGGCTTTTGATGCTAAGGAATTTAAACCAAGAAAATTATTATTTGTTGTTCATAGATTAACCATTGCAAAAGATTCATTAAAAACATTTAAGAAAGTTTTTGGAAAGAGTAAAACGATGGGCTTGTATTCGGGCGACAAAAGAGAGTTAGATTGTGATTTCATATTCTCAACAATTCAAACTATTTCAAAATTCTCACATCTTGAAAACTTCTCGAAAAATCATTTTGATTACATAATAATTGATGAAACTCATCGATCGGGGGCGGATTCTTATTTAAGATTAATAGATTATTTTCAGCCTAAATTCCTATTAGGAATGACCGCTACACCTGAAAGGACAGACGGAGATGATATCTTTCAATTATTTGACCATAATATTGCTTACGAAATTAGATTAAATAGAGCAATGGAGGAAGATATGCTTTGTTCTTTTCATTATTATGGCGTAACAGATTTATTAATAGACAACAATGAAATTGATAATAAATCAAATTTTAATTTACTTGTTTCAAGCGAAAGAGTTAATAGGATAATTGAACAAGCACGTTTTTATGGTAGCGATAACGGCATAACTAGAGGTTTGATATTTTGTTCAAGAAAGGATGAAGCAATTGAACTATCTGCTTTATTAAACGGGAAAGGTTTTAGAACTGTTGCCTTGACAGGGGACAGCTCTGAAGAAGAAAGAGCCTTATCAATTGAAAAATTAGAATCTGATAATCTGAATGAAAAGCTCGATTACATTCTTACAGTTGATATTTTCAATGAAGGGATTGATATTCCAAAAATTAATCAGATTATTATGCTTCGCCCTACAGAATCTGCGATTGTTTTTATTCAGCAATTAGGTAGAGGCTTAAGAAAAGTTGATGGGAAAAGCTATGTAACGGTAATTGATTTCATTGGAAATTATGAAAACAATTATTTAATCCCAATTGCATTATACGGTGACACTTCATATAACAAAGACACTTTACGAAAATTAATTACCGAAGGTAGTAGAATGATTCCTGGAGCGTCGACCATTAATTTTGATGAAATTACTAAAGAAAAAATATTTCAATCAATTGATTCTGCAAACATGCAGTTACTCTCTGATTTGAAAAAAGATTATAATTTATTGAAGTTCAAATTAGGTAGAATTCCAATGATGATGGATTTTATAGAACATGGTTCAAGAGACCCTTTTTTGTATGTTGAATATGCAAAATCATATTATAATTTCATTGTTAAAGTAGAAAAAGAATTCAATAATGATATCACAAAAGAACAGATTTTATTATTAGAGTTGTTTTCGAAAGAGATAAATAACTCCAAAAGAATAGAAGAAAGTTATATTTTAAAACAACTAATACTAAACGGAGAATTAAGCATTTCAAAATTTAAAGAATCTATTCAAAATATTTATAGTTTTACTCCTAGTAACGCTACAATTGAATCTTGCATATTAAATATCAATTTTTTGTTTATTAGAAAAAACGAGAAAATAATATTCATAAATAATAACACTTTTTATTTACATTCAGAATTTATAGAAAATCTAAAAAACCAAATATTTAAAGAATTCCTTTTGGATGAAATAAACTATTCAATTAAAACATATAATAATTTATATAAAAAAGAGAATTATAAAAACGGACTAATTCTATATAATAAATATAGTCGAAAAGATGTGTGTAGATTATTAAATTGGGAAAAGGATATAAGTAGCACTATCTATGGTTATAGAACAAATGGTGGGGTCACGCCTTGTTTTGTAACATATCATAAATCTGATGAAATTGAAAGCACAATTAATTATAATGACCATTTTATTGATCCTTCAACTTTTGCATGGGAATCAAGATCAAATAGAAAAATTGAAAGTAATGAAATAAAAGGATTAATTAATTCTACTCGAATTTTGTTATTCGTAAAAAAGGAGGATGGTGAAGGAACAGACTTTTATTTTATGGGTGATGTTTCTATAATACCCAATTCGATTGAACAAAATTTTATGAACAATTCTAAACTTCCTGTTGTGCATTTCAAGTTTCATCTTGAACAACCAGTAATAGAGAGTATTTATAAATATATCACAACTGATAAAAAAACAAATATAAATATTCCGATAATTGAAGATAAAGTTGCTTCAATTAGTAGCAATATTTCCAAAAATTTAATTCCGTTATACGACTTCTATGCTGCGGCTGGCACATTTAGTAAGATGCAATCGGAAAAAGAATTTACATTAATTGAATGTCCCGAGAATATAAAGTATAATGAAGATTATTTTGCTTGTAAAATAATTGGCGAATCAATGAATAGGGTTATTCCAAATGGTTCAATTTGCTTATTTAAAACTTATATAGGAGGTAGTAGAAACGGGAAAATTGTTTTGGTAGAGAATATTGATATTCAGGATCAAGATTTCAATTCAGCCTTTACAATTAAAACTTATTCTAGTGAAAAAGTCGTAACTGATGAGGGTTGGAGTCATACTTCAATTATTTTAAGACCAAATTCATTTGACAATTCATATAAAAATATCATAATTAATGAAGAAAACGGTAAAGAAATGAAGGTTGTTGGGGAATTTATTAAAGTGCTTCATTAAAACTAAGCCTGTAATAATGCTCTTTCAATTCATCGTGAAATTCGACCCCGACCAAGAAACGGAAGACGATTTTATAAATTATTATTTAGGTCAATAAAAAAGGATAGTTCTCACTATCCTTCTATTTTCTATTATTCTATTTCTCTTTAAAGAGTTTTTCTAAGTAACTAAATTTCTCTTTTTCTGAGGCAAGTAGTCTTTCGTAAAGTTCAACTACTTTCTCGATTGGATTGAAATTATTCTGTATTGATTGGTCGTGGAAATTATTGATGTTATTAAACACTGCTTCTTCCGTAAAATGTTTAATCCCTTCCACACTCACTTCCAACGCAGTGGCAATCCTTTCCAACATGGCTTGTTCTACTTCTTCGCTGTTTTCAATCACACTGACTGATTGCTGGCTTATGCCTAAGGCTTGGGCCAGTGCTTCTTGTTTCATGCCGCGTAATTCGCGAATCTTACTGATTTTTCTGCCGATATGTCCTGTTTTTTCTGCTGTGCTCATGGTTCAAAAATACTAAAATAAAAATCAAAAAGGGTTTGGTAAAGTACTACACGTGGCTGGTAAAGTACTACTTCCGCTGGTTGGCTACGGCAAAAACTGTAGCGAACTTGCGGTAGCGTTCTCACAAAAATACAAATTTTAGCGATTGTTTCACCCTAAAAAGCAAAATTATGAACCCATCCCATGTACACTGCCACAACCACCCCCACCAAGCCGCATTGGAAAAAGCCATCGAACAGATGCTCCTTTTTACACCGGTAGATTCCATCTACTTTTCACCGCACCTCGAAGAATCCACCACCGCAGGTGTGTTCCTCACCATCATCAGCGAGGATAGCCCATTCGATTGGGATGAACTGGCTACCTACTTTCAACAATTGTATGCAGGCTTCCCCCAATTTGCCTTTCGCCTTTTTGGCAACACATGGATCAAAGAAGAACTGCAAAATGGCAACCCATTTTTTGTGATGCACTGCCAACAACAACACCTCATCTACAGTAGCGGAAACACCAAAGAACTCCACTACATCAGCAAACTAAAAACCAAACGCTTCCTAAAAAGCAGCGAACGACGTTTTGAAGTCGACAACCAATCGGCCTTTTTAGTCGGGCTCGATTTTAAACACTACATGGCTGGGAACAACACGGTGATGGCTGCCTACAACGCCCACCAAAACATTAAATGGTTGTTCGTCACCGCATCCAGCTTTTTAATCGGCGAGTGGTTTAATAGCAACGACTTAGTAGAACAGCAAAACTACCTCAACGCCTTTACCCCGCTGGCCGGCAAAATTTTTGACCCCGCCACTCCATCCGATGTTGAATTGCTAAACCTCTTAAACCAAGCCCGCCGAACCATTGCACACCATACAGCTCCGCCACAAATCACCAAAGAACAACTAAAAATCGTAGAAGAAAAAAAAGAAATCCTCCGCAAAGAAGTACACCGCCTCTTCTATGCCACCCAAACCCGTTGCGAAGAACAACTCGCCCAACGCTTCATCAACACAGGAGAACCTGAACAACAACATAGGCTGGAAGAAGTGATTCACTTCATCGTGCAAACCACAGAGCCCTTAGGCATTTATAGCCTCGGTAAACGCATCCATCGGGAGTCGCTTCGCCAAACAATCCTCAACACCTCCACGCAACGCATTGCCACTGCTCACCATTACCTCCTAATCATTGTCAACCGCATCGAGGCGGGCACCGCTGCCCAACTTGCCAACCGCATAAAAAACCAATTTGGCGGTCAACACACCGCCACCATCCTTTTACACAAAAAAACAGCCCTAAACCAAAAACCGGGCGACCAACAGCATTTCTTTTACAATGCCCTGCATCACGGCAAAGTGCTGTACCAGCATCCTACTACACCGCCTTACCTCACCTGCACGAATACACCCATTCGTGACCTTTCCACCGCCCAACGCTTTTGGGAACAACGGCAAGCCACCGTAGCCAAACTGCTGGAAACCCTTCCTGCCGGCCCCGAAAGAGGCAACAAAGTATACCTCTTTACGCTACACCAAAGCATCATGCACACCTGCCTTGGCTTGATCCGTTTGGTACTCGGGTACCGCCCCAATCACTTTTCACTGCCTTACTTACTTGAATTATGCGACTTCTGTTCACCACACCACCACACCGCTTTCCCTCGCCATAACGAAAAAGACAAAACCCTCCTTAAACTCCTCTCCAGCCACCTCGACCAATGGCACGCCAATGACTTCACCGAAATAGCACAACAAGACTATGAAACACTCCAAACCCGTTGCCTGACCTTTATAGAACAATGCAAAACCACCGCAGAAAAGAGGTAACGGTTGTCGGTTGTCTGTTGTCCGTTGTCTGTTGTCCGTTGTCTGTTGTCTGTTGTCCGTTGTCTGTTATCCGCCTAAATCTGTTTCATCCGTTTAATCCGTGGTGAAATACCCCTAAAAGTGCTCTCCATTCCGCTTTACCAAATCTGTTTCATCCGTTCAATCCGTGGTTACTTACCCCTAAAAGTGCTCTCCATTCCGCTTTACCAACAACAGACAACCGACAACCGAAAACAGATAACCGACGACCGAAAAAAAAAGCCACTCCGAAGAGCAGCCTTTTCTAACTAACAAATGTCTGTATGGCGTAGAATAATCAAGTCATAAAAAATAGCAAAATACTATTCCTCCAAATCAACTACGACTTCTGCATTTTGCAATTTTTTTGTGATGAAGTGCACCACTGCTAAATTGTGTCAAATGCAGAGCAAAACTAGGGCAACCACCACAACAACGCAACTGATGTAGTGCTGGATTCTAGAATCCAATACCCAAAATTCCCGAATTTAGTACCTGCAAAAACGTGTTAACTGACTGACAAACAAAAATCTATAGCCTTGCGTCGAAAAAACAGCACAGGAAAAAATTACAATCGATTAATTCGGTAAATGAGTGGTGTTTTACACCCTAGTGAATCAAAAACTAAAAGAAGAAAAAGAAAAAAACAGCAACCAAACTGCCAAGTTGTACAACACCTTCGTACAACCAGAAGTACAAAACAAAAGATGGAAAAACTAAAAAAGAAGATGCAACTACTATAAAAAAGTGCTACAATAATAATACAAAAAGTAAAGTTATTTCAAAACAAAGTATAAAGCTATTCCCTCCATACCATCCCCCTATCCGAAGTAGGGATAGTGCATGAGTAGTGTATGAAATACATTATGTCAAATAGAACCAATTACCCCATCAACACATTGACCAATTGACACATTACCCCATTGACACATTGTCCAATTGCCACATTGCCAAATTACCTCACCACCTTCACCCTCTCCAACCCATTCTCCATCACAACCTCCACCACATAAACCCCATTGGCCACCCCACTAAAATCCAGTTGGTTGCCATTTTGAGGAAGCTGGATACGTTGGCCATTTAACGAAAAAACCGTTAAATTCACAATCGTTTGTGACGTTTGAACCGTGAGTAAATTCGTTACGGGATTGGGGTAAACACGCAAATCAGTTAACGCATTGTGCGGAACCGATAAGTTGTCATCTTGTATTTTGGCTAAGAAAGGTGTGTAATCCAGCGGATCATCAGCGGTAAAAGAAAGCGTGCCAAAAGTGGCACTTCCGCGAATGAGACCGGAAACATAAATCGAGCCGTTGGGGTCAATGGATATGCTGTTGGCTTCATCGTTTGAGGTTCCTCCGGCTAAGGCAGCCATCAGAATTTCGCCTTGCGGATTGTATTTTAATACCAACGCTTCACGATTACCGAACGTATTGGTGTTTGAAGTAATGCCGTTACCCCAGTTAATCACACCACCGGAAATGATTCCGCTGAAATAAATATTGCCTTGGGCATCGAGGTTAAGGAAATTTTTGGTTCCCACATCCACCGACCCGTTTCCTGGTACTTCTCTTACCCACACGTAGTTTCCGGAGGCATCGAGTTTGGTCAGGTAGAAATCAAGTCCGCCGTTTAAAGGACCTTCCAACGTAAAATCTCCTAACACATTCGGGATAAACGTTGGCGAACAAAAATAGATTTCGTCAGGGTTTTGCACTTTAATCATCGCTACACCGCAAGTGATATCTTCGATATACTTTAGCCATTGAAAAACACCGTTTGCAGTATATTTTACGACATAAACAGTATAGGATAAATCGGTGGGTTGGGCAACGCCGGCATAGGTTGAATTGGGATTGGCACACGTTCCGGAAGCATAAATGTTTCCTTCAGAATCAACGTCAATTGATGTGATTCGGCTTACGTTTGCTTGCATAATCATGCTTACTTCGTCGCCATTTGGACTCAATTTCTGAATATAGCCGTAGTGGTAATTATCATATCCTATGTAAATGTTATTCGAAGCATCTACAGAAATGGCTTGAAAAGAACTCACATTGTTTTCCGGAATAGATACTTCTTTATGAAAAAGTAAATTACCATTGCTGTCCAATTTTATAAAAACATGTTGTGGCGATTGGTCTATACTTTCCAGGGAAAGCGTATCAAAAGATAACGAATTCAAATAAGAAATAGCCAAAAGAATATTGCCTTGCGAGTCGGTTTCCATTTGATTTAGGACTGCTGTTCCGTTGATGGCCTTGGTAAAAAGAACTTCACCATTGGCATTGTATTTTATGTAAAACAGACTGCCAAACAATTCGGTATGTATCGTTGGATTGTCTTTGTATCCGCTCAAATACACATTTCCGGAAGGATCAACTACTGTGGAATAACCAAGCGATTGCGGATTAACATTGATTTCTGCGGTAGGTGTTTTAACCCATTCAAACGTCTGCGAATGACAGACAAATCCAAAAAGCAGGAATAGCGGAAGTAGTTTTTTTATCATTGGTTCACAGTGTGTTAGGTTATAAAGGTAAGATGAAAAAATGATAAAAAGGTTGCTTTGGATTTGAAAACATTTTTAAACTTATATGACTTATATGGTAAAATTAAACATATAAGTCATATAAGTTTTAAGTTAGTTTTATACTGTTTAAAAGCAATTATAAGTGCAGAATTGTAGAATCTATTTATACAAACCCTTCAAAATCTGCAACTTTTTTGGCTATGCTTAGTTAAATTACTATATGGTCTTTCAACGGCACTGAGGTAAAATTTTTAAGCTTATATGACTTATATGGTAAAATTAAAACATATAAGTCATATAAGTTTAAAATTAGTATTACTGTTTAAATGATAAGTGCAGAATTGTAGAATCTATTCACACAAATCCTTCAGAATTCCCAAAGCTTTTGGCCAAGTATCATCAAAATAATCCACATAATCTTCCTTCGTATCCATTTCAACGGACACTGTCGTTACGCCATTGTTTTCCGAAAAAGAATAATTTTCTAATGCATCGCCCCAACCTTCTACTTCGGGACCATCGAGGATTTCTTTGTCGCCATCGAGGATGCCTAAATGATGAATAGAGATGAATTCATTTGGAATATTTTCGGCAATTCGGGAAACCATTCCGCCTTTTTTTCCATCTTCACCAAATCCGATGAAATAGATTTTATCGCCTTTGTTCCAACCGCCTTCATAATCAGAAGTAGGATTAAAAGCAGCGGTCCATTCCTTGTAGGTTGGTTTCGCAATCATAGTGGTATACACTTTTGCTATGGGAGCATTAATTTCTATTGAATAATTTAATTTTTTCATAATGTTTTAGTTTTATTAAGTCGTTACACTCCTTGGTTTTTTGCCACTGATTTTACGGATTAAACGGATTGGCACGGATATACACTTTTGCTTTTTTTAAGTTTTGATGTTGAGCTTAGTTTAAGTTAACTATTGTTTCCCTCAATATAGCTTTTGAAATTATTCAAAATCACTTGCCAACCTGCTTTTTGCATGTCAACCGGATTTTGATTTTCTGCTTCAAAAACGGTGGTAACTTTGGTAGTGTTATCTTCTTTTTCAAATAATGTGGTTACTTTTCGTCCGTCTTCTAAGGTATAAACTAATTTTTCATTTGGAATTACCTCATCGTAAACCGCTTTAAAATCGAAACCAAAACTGCCGTCTTTGGCTTCCATTCGGGAAAAATAGGTTCCGCCAACAATTGGATTGTTTTCAGCTTTTGGACAATGCCAATCATCGCTGGCAAAATTCCAATTGACAATGTGTTTTGGGTTGGTATAATGATCCCAAACAATTTCTGCTGATTGAGCTACTGTAACTTCAATTGTAATTTGTATTGCTTTCATGTTTCTGTTTATTTTAAGCGTTCCAAAACCCCTTTTCGTTTTACAATATTTTTATAATCCCACTGAATTATTTCTGACTTTTGAAGCCACCTTTTTACATCATCTGAATTAATTTCTGAAACAGAATTATAGAAAATCGAGGCATCTTTAAACTTTTGACCGCGAGCTGCTAATTGTTCTTCTTCAAAATCTGCACCACTCCAAAACATCAAACGCATTCCCGCCTTTTGTTTGCTGAAACCCACAATCGGATTTCCGTCAATAAACCACACAGGATGAGCATGCCAGATTTTACTTTCGGTAAACAACAGATGAGCATCAATTAATTCCGTGAGTTGTTGGCCAATGGCTTTGTCGGTTTCTGAGAGGTTTGCGATGTAGTGTTGGATAGATTCCATGTTGGATTGTTCGATTGTTGGATTATTGGATTTTTAGAAAGTCGAAAGCTCCTTTTCTCAAATTAATATCATATTCTGAAAACGCTTTCAAACACGCTAAAAAATTTGCCCAGCCTTCGGTGTTTCCACCAAACCATTTGATTCCTTTTTCGGTGTTTTCTTTTCCGTCTTCTGTTACGTGTACTAAGGTGCTTTTATCGGCTTGCTCTTTCAGTTGAATGGTTACAACCGTTTCAGGATCCCAAACAAATGCTATTTTACTATTCGGAATAACTTCGGTAACGGTTAATGGGCATTTTTCTTCAAATTCAGGGAATGTCCAAATGAGTTCTGCGTTTTCTTCCATTCTACCCGAACTGCTTCCGATAAAATAATTAGTCATTTTATCCGGATTAACGATGTTTTCGAAAACCGTTTCAATGGGTTTCTGAATTTGAATTTTAGCTTGGATGATGAGTTTCATGTTTTTTATTTTTTTGTAATGCAATATGACGTAATTCTTTGCAAATGATTGTCTTCGTTAAATTCGTATAAGTCACAAGCCCAAACATACACTTTCGGTTTTTGATTGATGTGAAACGCCGCTGTTCCGTTGATGGCAACTTTATTCCCGTCTACAAGACAGTGAATTGTTTCAAAATGGGTGGTTACCGAATTGAAATACGCTTCCACTTGCAAACACTGTTGCATCACGGCTTCTTTTCCGAGAAATTCGTTTTCGCCCACCACTTGCCAAACAATGTTATGGTCAAGATAAGGAAAAACGGATTGAAATTCTCCATTTGAAAAGGCTTGTGCTATACTTTTTATAGTCATTTTATGCTAGTTGAGTGGTGAAATTAATCATCCAGCACACACCATATTTATCTACAAAAGAACCAAAATAATCACCCCAAAACATATCGTCCATTGGCATTTCTACTTTTCCGCCGGCAGACAATCCGTTGAATAAACGGTCGGCTTCTTCACGACTATCTGGTGTAATGGAAATATAGTTGTTATTACCAACTTTGAGCACATGTCCTGCACTCGGCAAGCAATCAGAAGCCATCAAATGTTGCCCTTTCCCGATGGGAAGTGCTACGTGCATGGCTCTGTTTTTTTCGTTTTCGGGTAAATTTTCTGTACCGGGAGCATCGCTCATTTTGGAAACAGTTAATTCACCGCCAAAAACGGTTTGATAAAATCGGAAAGCTTCTTCGGCATTTCCATCGAAATTTAGATAGGGATTTAGTAACATAGTTTTTGTTTTTTGTTGTCGGTTATCGGTTGTCAGTTGTTGGTTGTCGGTTTTAAGCCCATTACCTATTACCATTAACCAATTAACTCTTTAATTTTCTGTTTTTTTTCGTAAAACACCCAAAGATTAATTAGGAAAAATATACCGGCAATTGCTAATCCTTCGGGCATATAAACAGCATTATGAAACATGATTCCCACCATAACCGGAAAAATCATTAAAGCTCCCAACAAACGTGTTTTTGGGAAAATGAATAATAGTCCTGCAAGAAGTTCCACAGCTCCTACGAGTGGCATTAACCATGTGATTGTCATGAAGGCTTCGCCAGCTTTCACTACTTCGGGTTCCAACGGTGGAACGGGCATGTAGTGTAAAAATTTGTCTAAACCGGCATTGATAAACATCAATCCGAATAACGTGAATAAAACTAATTTTACTATTTTCATGGTAAACAATTGATTATTGCATGGAATACAATCCGAACGTATTGTTTTCAGAATCAATACACAAACTGATAAAACCGTGTTCGCCAATTGACATTTTAGGACAGTGCACTGTTCCGCCCGCTTTTGCAACGCGACTTTCTTCCACACTACAATCTTCACAAGGAAAATAAACAATGGTAGAGGTGTTTCCCGGATTGTTGGTTCGGGCTTCTTTCATTTGCACCAAAGCACCACTTACACCTTGGTTTTCAGAAGAAGAAAAACAGGACATTTTAAAATCTTCACTACCATCCGGAGAATCCATGTCATGAAAAGATGTTCCCAAAACCGATGCATAGAATTTTTTTGCACGTTCAAGATCATCCACATAAATCTCAAACCAACAGATTACATTTGTATTCATTATTTATTTGTTTAAAAGGTTGAATAACAAATATAAGAAGTATCTTCTAGAAGAAACTTGCCTTATGACAAGAAAAAAACTAGCTAATTTCTTTTCGGATTCTGCTGAAGGAAGTATCGGTTATTCCCAAATAACTGGCTATATATTTTAAAGGTGATTGCAAGACTACTTCCGGTTTTTCTTTAATTAATTGCAAGTAGCGGTCTTTGGCTGATATGGTAACCATTTCCACAGAACGTTGTTTAAAGTGAAAAAGACGGTTGGTCATCCAAAGTCGTCCCCATTCGGAAAAACCGGGAATGGAATGATAGAGTTCTTGAAAAATAGCAAAATCAAGCATCCAACATTCGCAATCTGTGAGAGCATGAATGGTTTCCTGACTGGGAATTCGTTGAAATAAAGACAACACTTCAATTACAATTTCATGTTTTGAATAAAAGTCGGTTGTACTCTCATTTCCATTATAATCATACACAAATGAACGCATCAAACCACTTTCAAGTAAAAGATATCCCTTGGAAATTTCACCTTTTTTAAGAATAATATCTCCTTTTTTAAACACTATTTTATGATGTGATTCAATTATTCTGTCAAGTTCTTCTTGATTGATGAGTGGGTGTTTGTAGACATGCGATAAAAGTTGTTTATTCATGATTTTATTGGAAAATATATAAGCGAATTTAATTAAAAAATGAATAGAAAATTCGTTACTCATCTAATTAACAAATCTATTAATTTCATCACTCGATTAAAATCATTCAAAATCAAAACATGAGAATAATGTAACTCTTCTGTTAAATTGTATAAAGCCCTTTTACTAAAAACAACTTAATTTTATAATTAGACTTAAAACTATACTATTATGGAAACATTTGAATTTTTTGAAGACTATCCCGCTGCTTGGTGGTTTGTATTAGCCGTTATTTTAGTGGTCATATTTGGCATCTTATTTTGGATTTTCACGGTAGATAATACCATTCCGTCCGAGAAAAAAAGCACGCCATTTTTTACACGTTTTTTTAGACGATCTTTTCGCAGAAAATCATTTCCTGATCATCGTCAAGACATAGATAATGAAAATTCTGGCAGTCGGTTTAAGTAGGCTAAAATTATTATTTTTTTATATTTTTAAACATATACTATAATTTTTTATGGGTATAAGTTTTATTATTTGACTTTTTTATTATTTTTACCCATATAAAAATAGGGTTAGTTATGAAAATAGAAAAACGTTGGATAATTTCTTTTATCTTAATCAGCATTGCTGCCATTAGCGGTTTATTTTGGGAAAGCACTCCTGCCACTCAATCAGCCATATTTAATTCAGCCGATACAATTGTTACAGCCGATGTGGCTTGGCTACTTACTTCCTCTTGTTTGGTTTTATTGATGACACCCGGTCTTTCATTTTTTTATGGCGGAATGGTGGGCAAAAAGAATGTGATTTCTACCATGTTGCAAAGTTTTATCTGTTTAGGTGTAGTTTCCCTACTATGGGTAATTGTGGGATTTAGTTTGGCTTTTGGCGATTCATACGGTTTTACAATTAACGGAACACATTACGGCTTAATCGGAAATCCATTTCAATTTGCGTTTATGGATCAAGTGGGTGTTCTACCTCATGCAAAAATGGCTTCTACTATTCCGTTTATTCTTTTTGCTTTGTTTCAAATGAAATTTGCAGTAATCACTCCGGCCATTATTACCGGTTCTTTTGCTGAGAGAGTTCGGTTTATCTCCTATCTATTATTTATTTGTTTATTCACTTTGTTTATTTATACTCCACTTTGTCACATGGTTTGGCATCCGAGTGGCTTACTAGGCAGTTATTTTGGTGTCAAAGATTTTGCAGGTGGAACAGTGGTTCACATGAGTGCAGGTTTTGCCGCATTAGCAGGTGTTTTGGTTTTAGGAAAACGAAAAAACAGCGAACACATTCCAACCAACATACCGTTTGTGTTACTTGGAACGGGAATGCTTTGGTTTGGTTGGTTCGGATTTAATGCCGGTTCTGCTTTGGCGGCCAATGCAACGGCGGCGATGGCTTTTGCGACAACAACAGTAGCTTCGGCATCGGCAATGCTGACTTGGATCTTCTTTGATCGATTAAACGGAAGAAAAGTTTCAGCTATGGGAGCGTGCATCGGTGCTGTTGTTGGATTGGTGGCCATTACTCCTGCAGCAGGATTTGTAACCATTCCGCAAAGTATATTCTTTGGATTTATTGCCGCGATTGTTTCCAATAAAATGTTGTATTGGAAAAAATTAAAATCCATTGATGATACCTTAGATGTTTTTGCTTGTCACGGCGTAGGCGGAATTATGGGAATGATTTTGACCGCTGTATTTGCTCAAGGCGAAAATGCCAGTTTGCTGCACGGCGGATGGGGTGTTTTTAGTCACCACATGATTGCGTTGGTTTTAGTGGCTGCGTTTACTTTCTTTGGATCTATATTGCTTTATAAAGTCACCAATTTTATTATACCGCTTCGTGTTTCGGAAGAATCTGAATTAATTGGTTTGGATTTGTCGCAACATGATGAGAAGTTTTAATACCAAAAAATGTTTAATTAATTTACCATGTAAGGCATATAAGTTTGAAATGCTTTAGTCTTATATGACATATATGGTTCAAAATTTAATTATTTTCTTTCGTTAATTCTTTATAAATCACATCCCAAGCTTTATCGCGGATGGCCTTTTTGTCATCAACAGTAAACCCGGCAGTGGGAATAAATTCGTGAACTTTGGCTCGCATCAAGCCCGGACTTCCGCTGAAAAAAGTATAGGAAAATCGTTTTTTGTTATCGTAAAACGTCATTGGAACAATCGGTATTTGATGTTCAATCGCCAATCGGAATGCACCATCTTTAAAATCGGCCAACACGACTGATTCATCATCAGGGACCATTCCTTCGGGAAAAATACAGATGCTTAATCCTTGATTTAATCTTTTTTGAGCTCTTTCAAAAACAGCCAATCTGCTTTTTGGACTGTCGCGATCAACCAAAATGCAAGTTCGTTTATAGAAAAATCCGAATAACGGAATTTTAGAAAGCTCTTTTTTACCAACAAAAACAAAAGGATTTTTGGCTATCACAAGCATCAACATAATATCCGTCATCGAAGTGTGATTGGCAATCAACATATAACTTTCGCCTTTTTTAAACTTCTGCTCACGTTCAATTTTAGTGTAAAAACCCATCCCAAACAAAATACCTCGCGACCAAAGTTGTGCTAATCTGAAAAAGAACGGATACCATTCTTCCTTCAAAATAGAAATAATTAATAACGGAAAAAGTAGAATAATGATTGAACCCATGAGGACATAAAACCATATCCGCCAAAGAATCCAAAAAAGTAGTTTAAAAATTTTCATGAAGTCAAATGTAAGGAAAGGATTGGGATTTTAAAATCATAAAGTTAACTTTGTAAACTAATTTAAAAAAAAGAATAATTAAGGTTGCAAACTTTCACAACTTTGCGAACTTTGTATCTTTCGAAAAAATATACTATGTCAAAAATATTAACCGGAATTCAAGCCACCGGAACACCGCATTTAGGAAATTTATTAGGAGCGATTTTGCCTGCGATTGAAATGGCAAACAAACCGGAAAATGAATCGTTTTTGTTTATTGCCGATTTGCACTCCATCACACAAATTAAAGACGGTGAAACCCTCCGTGAAAACACCTACAGCGTGGCTGCTACGTGGTTGGCTTGCGGATTAGACATTAATAAAGTAATTTTTTATCGTCAAAGCGATGTGCCTCAAACAGCAGAACTGTCATGGTATTTGAGTTGTTTTTTCCCTTTTCAACGATTGACGTTGGCACATTCATTCAAAGACAAAGCCGACCATTTGGAAGATGTGAATGCAGGACTTTTTTCGTATCCGATGTTGATGGCTGCCGATATTTTATTGTATGATGCCGAAGTAGTTCCGGTAGGAAAAGACCAGTTGCAACATCTTGAAATTACCCGTGATGTTGCTTCGCGATTTAATCATCAAATGGGCGAAACGTTTGTGCTTCCTGAAGCAAAAATCCAGGAAGAAACCATGTATATTCCCGGTACAGACGGAAATAAAATGAGTAAATCCAGAGGAAATATCATCAATATATTTTTGGATGATAAGGCGTTACGCAAACAAATTATGTCGATTGAAACTGACAGCAAACCGCTTGAAGAACCTAAAGATCCAAAAACTTGCAAGGTTTTTGCTATTTATAAATTAGTTGCTTCCGCAGAAGAAGTTCAGCAAATGACAGCGAATTATTTGGCCGGAAATTATGGCTATGGTCATGCCAAACAAGCGTTATTTGAATTGGTTTTGGAACGTTTTAAAACAGAAAGAGAGAAATATCATTATTATATGGCAAACTTAGCCGAAGTAGATAAAGCTTTAGCCGAAGGAGCAGCCAAAGCAGGAAAAATTGCCGATGGTGTTTTGCAAAGAGTACGCAACAAATTAGGATTTTTATAAGATGAAGAAGTATATAACGGTTTTTGTTCTCTTAATTTTCGCTTTCGGATATAGTCAGAAGCAAGAACCGGTGTATATTTTATTCAACCAAAACGAAACGTCAACCTGTCAGTTTCCGGTGAAGCGTGTGGAGCCCGTTAAAAAAATTAAACTGGATTATTCGCAAAAAAGGCATCGCAAAATCAACATCACTCGGTTTATTTTGTGCAGAAATATTTTTGTGTTTGAATTCAAAAAAAATCATTTTGAAACCGTAGAAGGTTCGGCTATAGCCAATTATAAAATGATTACGTTAGACGAAATGATTTCCAAAGAAGAAGAAGCGGAATTTAAAAAAGACATCAATCAAATTTTTCCAAAAATTTATATTATTGAAGCCATTGAAAATGGTCAATATGCCAAATACGAAGTAGTTTGGGAGAAACTTCAATAATTAAATCGCTTCAAACAATTTTCCCGGCAACGGACGAACGACTCCTTTTAATTCCATATTTAATAAAATTCCGGAAATTTTATAGATGGGAAAATCACATTCCAAAGCGATAATATCCATCAATTCCTTTCCTTTTTTCAGGAGGTAATCATAGACTTTTTGCTCTTCTTCATCCAAAGAAACAAACAATTGTTTTTGAACAGATTTTGTGGGTTTTGAATCCAATTCCCAGTTCAAAATATAAATCAAATCTGCTGCCGAAGTGAGCAAATGAGCCCGTTGGGTTTTAATCAAATTATTACAACCTAAACTGTATTTGTCCGTTGTTCTTCCGGGAACGGCAAACACATCGCGGTTATAATCGCTTGCCATCGTTGCCGTAATGAGTGAACCACCTCTGTCTGCACTTTCAATGACAACGGTTGCTTCTGAAATTCCGGCAACAATGCGGTTTCGTTTCACAAAATTTTCTTTATCAGGATTAGAAGTACTCCAAAATTCAGTCAAGAAACCACCGTTTTTCTCCATTTTGGAAATATACTTTTTATGTGTTTTTGGATAAATTTGATTTAAACCATGAGCCAAAACACCAACGGTTTGCAAATTGTTTTCCATGGCTGCCTGATGAGCTACAATATCCACACCATAGGCAAAACCACTAATGATTACAGGATTTAAGGGCGATAAATCTTCGATTAGTTTTTTGCAAAAATCAATTCCGTAACTGGTGATTTGTCTGGTTCCAACAATGCTGATTGTTCTTCTGGATTTCAAATCAATTTCACCGGAAGAAAATAAAACGGCTGGGCCATCAATGCATTGTTTGAGTCGTTCCGGATATTCTTCATCCAAAAAAGAACAAAAATCAATATTTTCAGCTTCGATGAATTTTATTTCGGCTTCGGCGAGTTTAAAAATAGTTTCATTCGCGAGTTTTTTAATCAAAACTTCTCCAATTCCATCAATGGAAACTAATTTACTTTTTTTAGCTTGAAAAACTTTTTCTGCTGAGCCGCAGTGATTGATGAGTTTTTTGGCAACAATGTCGCCCACTCCTTCTACTTGAAGTAACGCAAGCGTATAAAATAATTCAGATTTTGTCATGGCGTGTAATTGAATTTCAAAGAAACATCTTTTTTCTATTTCTTAAAAATTTTTCTCAAAAAAATTACATGAAAAATGCTTTTGCTGCCATTTGCGAAACTATGTAAGAAATCTAATTCAATGAGCCCGAAATAGTTATCATTTTGACTGAAATTGTTAATAAAATTTGTGGATAAAACTTTGATTCGGCGGTTGAATATTTTTTCTTTGTTGCTATGAGAATTGAGCAATATATATCCCAATTATTATATCGGTACCAGTGTGTTACGGTTCCGGGTTTTGGTGCATTTTTAACCGAAAACCGTTCGGCAAGTCTTTCTGAAGATACGAACACCTTTTATCCGCCCAAAAAAGTAATTTCTTTTAATTTTCATTTAAAGAATAATGATGGTCTTTTGGCTAATCATATCGCTCTTGCTGAGAAAATTGAGTATGAAAAAGCGATTGCTTTGATTGAAGAAGAAGTTACTTTGTGGAAATATACCATTCAAAAAAGCGAATCAATTTTTCTTAAAAATATTGGAAAACTTTCTTTGAACATCGAAAGCAGTTTGGTTTTTGAACCCGCAGACAGTTTGAATTATTCTACACATTCTTTTGGTCTTACTTCTTTTGTTTCACCACAAATTAAACGTGAAGCATTTAAAAAAGAAGTGGAACAATTGGAAGAAAAAGCTCCAATTCAATTTACACCTGAAAAAAGAAGTAAATCAAATCCTTGGATTAAATATGCTGCTATTTTTGCTATTGGTCTTGGAATGTCAGGTTATTTTGGCAATCAATGGTATCAAAAGAAAATGGATGCTGAACTATTGCTTGTAGAGAAAAATGTTCAACAAAAAGTAGAAGATAAAATTCAACAAGCAACTTTTTTTATCGAAAGCCCGATTCCTTCTGTTTCTATGAATGTGGAAGAAGAAAACGATAATTCTTTTAATTATCATCTTGTTGCCGGAGCATTTAAAGAAGAACGAAATGCCGAAAGAGCCTTACAATCCTTAAAAGATCTGGGTTATAAAGCTAAAAAAATAGCTCCAAATAAACATGGTCTGCATCCGGTGATTTATGGCAGTTATGCATCGATTGAAGAAGCTCAAACTGCTTTACAATCGATCAAACAATCGCACAACAAAGATGCTTGGATGTTAGTTTTAGAATTAGAAAAATAAACCCTTTGCCCATACAATCTTGATTAAAGCTTCACTTATGGGGCTTTTTTTATTTGCCATAACTCAAAAAGAATCGCTGTCGTTTTTCTACCTTTGCAAAAAAAATAAAAATGCAAGTAAGACATCCTTCCGATTCTTTAACTACGTTAACCGACGTTGTTTTGCCTGGAGAGACCAATCCGTTGAATAATCTTTTTGGTGGCGAATTGCTCGCTAGGATGGACAGAGCGGCCAGTATTTCTGCCAGACGTCATTCCAGACGAATTTGTGTAACGGCTTCTGTGAATCACGTTGCTTTTAACAAAGCCATTCCGTTAGGAAGCGTTGTGACCGTTGAATCTAAAGTTTCAAGAGCTTTTAACACATCGATGGAGATTTATATTGATGTTTGGATAGAAGATCGTGAATCGGGAAATAAAACCAAAGCAAACGAAGCAATTTATACTTTTGTTGCGGTTGACGAAACGGGGAACCCAGTACCGGTTCCGCAAATTGAACCACAAACAGAATTGGAAAAGCAACGATTTGATGCCGCCTTACGAAGAAAACAACTAAGTTTAGTATTAGCCGGAAAAATGAAACCGCACGATGCTACGGAATTAAAAGCGTTATTTGTTTAAATAAAAAAGCCTGAAAGTTTTAAGTTTTCAGGCTTATTTTATTTACATATTATATAACCAGCTTTGCGGATTTAAGAATGAATCGTTTTGCAGAACCGAAAACTTAATTGCTGTTTTTCCGGTTGATTCGTTGGTTCGAATTCTTCCGATGGTTTGTTTTAAACTTACTTTATCACCTTTGTTTACAGACACTGAGCTTAAGTTTTGATAAACGGTTATAAAATCTCCGTGTTTAATGTAAACCGCTTTGTTTATAGGTGATAAAACCTGAATCAACATCACTTCTCCGGCAAAAACAGATCGAGCAGAAGAACCGGACTCCGTTGTAATTTCAACACCATTACTGTGAATCGTTAGGGTGGGCTGAACCGGATGTGGTTGATTACCGAATTTTAAGGATACGAATCCTTTTTCAACAGGCCAAGGTAGTTTACCTCTGTTTGCTTTAAAATTATCTGACTCTAATTTTCCTTCTGCAGTTAACACAATTTTTGATGGTGAAGTACCTGTTGAAGTGGTTTTAGTTCCTGATTTTTTAGCTGTTTTTTTATTCTCAGCTGCAATTGCATCACGAATGGCTTTTTGAATTTTTTTGTCTATTTCCCTCGCTTCTTGTTGCTTTTTCTTGATGTCGGCAACAATTTTCTTTTGGTCTTTTTTGATTGATTTTACAAGTTTTTCTTGTTCTTGCTTCTCCTTAACAAGTACTAATTTCTCTTTTTCCTGTTCTTGAATAATCTTTTCTTTTTCGGATTTTAAAGCTGCTAATTTTACGTTATAAGCTTCTAATTCTGTAGATTTTACTTTTATATCATCGCCTTGACTTTTTCTATAACCTGCATACTGCTTCATGTATTGCACCCGTTTGTAGGCTTGCGTAAAATCTTTAGACGAAAGGAGAAACATCGCTCTACTTCGTTCTGAACGGCTTTTATATGACTTGACAATCATATTGGAATAATCTTCCTTGAGAACTTCCAATTCTCGTTTTAATTTATTAATTTTTAATTGATTGGTATAGATGTCATCATTAAAAAGCTTTGCTTGCTTTTCATTTGTCTGTATAAGTTTTTCACGCAATTCAATTTTTGCTTTTTGTTGCTGAATGACGTTAACAACCGACTTTTCTTTTTTCTTATTTTCTTGAAGTATTCGTTCGTTTACTCTAATTTCTTCCAACAACTGTTCTTTTCGCTTTTCCAGTTTCTTTTGAGCATCAGTTTGAGCCAAGAGAATTGACGTGGTGAAAATTAGAAAAAATGTCAATACCGACTTTATCATGTTTGGATCTTTAATTTTCTATAAAAATTTGTTCGTAACCACTTGGCACGCTATACGGAAACGAGAGTTCTTCATTAAACGTAACCGAATTATAATCTAACGAAATCGTGTTTTTATTGTTTTCTTGAATCGCTTCGATAAGAATGTTCAACGGCAAAATAGCTTCGTTATATTCTTTATGATTTGGATAAAAAACGTTCAACTTTCTGTTTTTGGCTACTTGTTCAATTTCTTGTCTTTTTATCAAAAAATTGGAAGCTTCAAAATAAAATGATTTCACGTTTTGTTTGTCATTTATATCTTTTAGTTTGTATAATTTATCTTCAATTGTATTTGAATATTTTCCCTTTCTCAAATCATCCATGGCTTGACCAATCAGCATATTTTGCACTTTAAAAAAATCTAAGTCGGTACCGAGCCAATTGCTTAAAGTGGTGTAATCGCCTTCAAAAAACTTGTTTCCGGTTTTTTCATAATATTTTACCTCAGTGGGTGTGATTAAACCTTTGGCCATCGTTATTCCCAAAAAACGAATACTTACCAAAATCATTTCATCTTTTTGAATTCTAATTTCTGCAGAAAAACTCAACGATTGATTTTTGTCTTTATACTTAGCATTTGCTCGAATGTATGCCGTTGAAAAATTTTTCTTTACATCATAATGGTTTTCGATGATTTTTTGAGTCGCTAAATCGTCCGAAGCTTTTCCTTCAACAAGTCCTTTTTTGGCTTTGCATCCAACTAGTGTGAAAATAAATATCAAGGCGAATAAAAACTGTTTCATTATTTAATTTGTTTTACTAATTTATCGGCTTTGATAAAATAACTTTCTTTTTTCTTGGTATCGCCAAGCCCATTGTATGCTTCTCCTAATTGAATATAAAAATTAGCTTCTAACGTTTTATTATCAACAATATAATCTACTCCTGATTCTAATAAGTCTTTTGCTTTTTTGAAATTTTTCAATTGATTATTGGCTAAACCGGCATAATAATAAAAGTCAGGTTGAAGTGGATAGAATTCTACTTTTTCTTCCGCTTGTATAGCTAAAATTTCAAATTGATTATTTTGTGCATAAGCGTTAAACAGCAAAAGTACATTTTCTATATCATCAGAATTTGACTTGGCATGCATTTCATAGTATTTCACAGCATTTGCCCAATCGCTTTTTTGTTGATAGAATTTACCGACTTCTTTGGCAACTTTTACTTCTCGGTCCTCCTTAAAATAAGTAATTGCACTTTCTAAATCGGATGAAAACGAAGGATTATTTTTGGTAAAAATTAAAAATTCATTAAAAACCCGATGTTTTATTTTTCGATCAATTTTAGGGCTTTTTAGAATTTTATGCATTGCCGAAGCCGCATTTTTCCCATCATTTTTATCAATATTGAATTTGAATAAACTGACTTGTGCCCAATCGGAATTTGGAATTTCTTTTTCTAACATTTTAGCAATTTCCAACGCTTTTTCCTCTTCATCTTTTTCCGAATACAAATAAATCAAAGCCACATAATTGTCTTCTACTTTCGGATTGTTTTTAATGGCTTGCATTAATTTTTCTGTTTCTTGACCTTGGTATCGAGTGGTTGTCATGATTTGACTACGGAATTGTTCTCTTATCTCCGTTTTGCCAACAGTTTCCGTCAATTCATCAATTAATTTAAGTGCTTCATCGTGTTGTTGCGTAAACATATACAACGAAACCAAATCTTCTTTGTATTCTTTTTTAAACTCGATGAGTTTTTTCATGATAACAATCGCATTTGTATAATCGCGAGTTGCATGTGAGACATCATACAAACCAACCCAATACCAACGATTTTTTGAATCAAGTTGAGTTGCTTTTTCAAAACTATCGTACGCATTTTTATAATCCTTTTGAAAAAGATAATTTTTACCTAATTCAAAATGAACTACCGGATTATTTGGTTCTAATGCTAAGCATTTTTGCAGAGCGGTTACGGCTTTGTCATAATTTTCGATTCCTTTTTCACGCAAAGATTCGTAAAAAGCAATTTGAAATTCATCGGTTTCCAATGCAATATCTTCCGGCTCTACTTGAGAGAATGCGGTTATGGTTTGGAAGAGAATTCCAAGGAAAATCAAAGTATGTAAAGTACGTTTTATCATTTTTACCTTATCCCTCCCGAGAGCAGTAATTTTTAAAATTTTATTCTAAAACTGAATAATCTCCAATGCTAATGCTGGTAAATTTACCATCAAACGAAGCGTGATTTCCTATCATTGCATTGTCTAAATTGGCATTCTTTATGTGTGCATGGGTTTGAACCAAACTGTTTTTAATGGTTGAATCAATTATATGACATCCTTTTCCTAATGATACATTTGGGCCAACAGTTGTGTTAATCAAAACTACATCTTCTCCAATATAACAAGGAGGAATGATTGTTGCGTTTTGTAACTTAACATCGGTAGCCACTAAATTTTCCCCATCATTGTGCAAAAAACCCAGCATTCTTGTGTTGGTATCAACGGTTACGTCTTTGTTTCCGCAATCCATCCATTCGTCTACTTTACCTGGTACAAATTTCATGCCTTTTGCCATCATTTGTTTAATTCCATCATTAATTTGGTATTCGCCACCATGAATGATGTTATTGTCTAGAACAGCTTGCAATTCTTGTTTTAAAACGGCAACATCTTTGAAATAGTATATTCCAATTACAGCCAAATCTGACACAAATTCTTTTGGTTTCTCAACTAATTCGATAATTTCTCCATTATCGTTTAAATTCACAACACCAAAAGCTTCCGGCTGATCCACTTGTTTTACCCAAATAACGCTATCGGCAGAGGTATCTAAATCAAAATCGGCACGAATTAATGTATCGGCATACGCAATTACAGCTGGTCCGCTCAATGAATCTTTGGCACACATAATGGCATGACCGGTTCCAAGAGCTTCATTTTGATAATAAATTGTTCCTTTTGCACCTAATTTTTGAGCAATTGCGATTAATTCTTCCTCTACTTTTTTACCAAAACTTTCGTGAATGATAAAAGCGACTTCGTCAATAGGTTGATTTAAAACGCCTGCAATGTCTTCCACTAGTCGATGCACGATTGGTTTTCCGGCAACGGGAATTAATGGTTTTGGAATTGTTAAAGTATGTGGTCTTAATCGTGAGCCGCGTCCGGCCATTGGTACTATTATTTTCATTTTTTTTGTATTAAGATTTGAGTATCAAGTATTAAGACTTGACTGACTACTTTTACTATTTATTTTTAAAACTGCTAATTGTATTAAGATTTGAGTATTAAGTATTAAGACTTTGCTTACTACTTTTTACTATTTACTTTTAAAACTGCTTACTGATACTGAAAACTGAACACTACTTCACTCCTGTGCTGCCGAAACCGCCTTCTCCGCGGGATGTTTCAGATAATTCATTTACTTCTATCCATTCGGCTCTTTCGTGTTTGGCGATGATTAATTGAGCGATTCGTTCACCGTTTTCGATGACAAATTCTTCAGGGGATAAATTTACTAAAATAACCCCGATTTCACCACGATAATCGGCATCAACTGTTCCGGGTGAATTTAAAACGGTAATTCCTTTTTTGGCTGCTAATCCGCTACGTGGACGAACTTGTGCTTCATAACCAATTGGCAGTTCAATAAACAAACCGGTTTTAACGATGGTTCGTTCTAATGGTTTTAAGGTAATTGGTTCGGATAAATTGGCTCTCAAATCCATTCCGGCAGAAGCAATTGTTTCGTAATTTGGTAAGGGATGCTGTGATTTATTGATGATTTTGATATTCATTTTAAGATGATTTTTTTACTATTCGCAAAAGTGTATTTTTCTCATTTCGATAGACAAAATAAATAAAAACAAGTAATAATCCGACTCCAACAAAGTAGTTTTCTCTGAATCCGTAAAAATACACAAAAGAAAACAGGATGGAAAGTCCTAAATAGCCTCCAATTTTGTTTTTATCGTACGGAATGGGGTAATGACGATTTCCGAGGTAATACGAAATGGCCATCATACTGCCATACGCAGCAATTGTTGCAATGGCAGAACCCATATAACTGAATTTTTCTATTAATAAAAAGTTGATTGTTAAGGTGATGATTGCTCCAACAATTGAAATATAAGCACCCATTTTGGTTCGGTCAGTCAACTTATACCAAACGGAAAGATTCGTGTAAATTCCTAAAAAGAAATTCGCCAAAACAATCAACGGAACAACTTTCATAGCTGACCAATACGTTTCATTCGGAATCAAAAATAATTTTAAAATATCGGCAAATACAATAACAGATAATGAAATTAATGAGCCAAAAATCACAAAATATTTGGTGACATCAGCGTAGGTTTGCGGTGCATTTTCGTTTTTAGCATAGCTAAAGAAAAATGGTTCAATTCCCAAAGAATAGGCAGTTCTGAAAAGCACCATAAACA
Organism: Flavobacterium sp. T50_26; assembly: GCF_057652995.1. Lineage (NCBI taxonomy): Bacteria > Pseudomonadati > Bacteroidota > Flavobacteriia > Flavobacteriales > Flavobacteriaceae > Flavobacterium > Flavobacterium sp. T50_26. The sequence goes on along the minus strand of NZ_JBYFCC010000004.1, from coordinate 63,883 downwards.
AACCGATTTTGTAACAAGCGGAATATGCCCCAATTTCAGATTTGCTGATGTTAAAGATTTCGAGCAAAATTTTATCAAAATGTTCGTTTATGGCAAATGCTAATCCGGCAATTAAAATTGGGAAACCATAACGAAGCATTTTTTTCCAGAGTTGCGTATCAAAATGCCATTGAATATGAAAATAATTGGGCGAAAGAACAATTAAAGTCAATAAACTGGCAATAATACCAGCAACAAAAATATAACCAATTTGAAAGTTTTCTACATACAAACTGGCTAGAAAACTATCTGGGTTTGCGGCTGCTATTTTCGGTAAATAAACTAAAAAGAAAACATTCAATCCCAAATTGACTGCAACATTTCCAATTTTAATAATGGCATAAACAATTGAGCGTTGATAGGCTCTCAGTTTTGAAAACGGAATGATAACCAATGCGTCCAAGACCAAAATCCAAATGGTGTACGTGATATATTCCACATCAATTCCGGAAAGATTGGCTAACGTATTTCGGAATAAAAGTGAACCAATTAAGAACACAATTGTTGTCCAAAAAATGGAAATCGTTGATGTTCCGATGACGGCACGTTTATCGTCATGAGAATTATAAAATCGGAAAAAAGCGGTCTCCATTCCGTAGGCCAAAATCACATTAAATAACACCAACCATGAAAAAATAATTGAAACTTCGCCGTATTCGCTGGGGTTCAAAATATCTGTGTAAAGCGGAACCAACAAAAAACTCAACATTCTGGGAAGCACGGTCGCTAGCCCATAAATGGCAGTTTGTTTAAAAAGTGATTTATAAAGTCCCAAAGCGGCTGTTGAATTTATTTTGCAATCAAGCAAAATTAACTATTTATTTGACTTTTCGGTTATGTTGATGAATTTGTAGTGTTTTATTTTGCCGTTTTGAGTGAATTCTAAAACAGCTTCATCAGAAATTAATTGAAATCGCTGTTTTTGAGGAATTGGCGGTTGATTTCCGTATTCATTTTCAGGATTTGCATCGAGAATTAAATCCGGTTTAATGAAAACAGCTTCTGCTTTTTGATCGGAAATCAGTTTAATTACTGCAGTTTGGTTTCTGAAATAGAGTTTTTCCAGTCTAATTTCTTCTGAAATGGATTGTTGAAATTCAATCAGAAAATAAGTTTGATTGCCTTTAACTTCATAAAAATAATCAGAAATTGGAATGGGAAATTGGGTTTGGAAGATTTCTTTTGAAGCACATCCTAATAAAAACAGTAATTGTATGTAAAGCAATTTTTTCATTTTATAAAAATACTAATTATCCTTCGAAATTAGATTTAAATGAAACAACATAATCTGTGGTTCTTTGAACTTGAAAAACAACCAATTGAAAGTTTTTGTAAGTTTGTAAAAAATAAAGTTATGAATGTATCACTTGAAATAAAAAAAATTCAAAAAGAGTTAGAGTTGATTCAAGATGAAAATCTTATTAACTCAATAAAATCGCTATTGGCTTTTGCTAAAAAGCAAAAAACGGCGGCTGTTTTAAGCCCATTTACTGTTGATGAATATAAAAAAAGGGCGGAACAGTCTGAGCAAGATATAAAATTGGGACGATTTATAGATGTTGACGATTTATAGATGAGAAAAGTTGTAATTACTCATTTTGCTCTATTTCAAATCAAATCTATTTATGATTATTATTGCATTTACGCTTCGGTAAAAATTGCAAAAAAAAGATTAAATTACAAATAATAACTTCTATAGAAACACTTAAAAACAAAGAAGTTGAATGGCAAGAAGATGAATTTTTAGGTTATCTTAATAAAAATCATAAACGATTGATTTGTGGTAATTACAAGATTATCTATTATTACAGCGTCGATGAAAATAGAGTTTATGTAACGGATGTTTTCGATTCAAGACAAGATCCTGTTAAAGAAAAAGGTTGAATTAACTCTTCTCCTCCAAAAATTTTACAAAATGAAATCCTTTCGGTACAAAACCGTGATTAAAATAAAATTTATGAGCCGGAAAATTATTAGTGTAAGCATCTAAAGCAACGACTTTACAACCTAAATCACTGGCTTTCTGATTCAAATATTCTGTCAGTAACTTGCCAACACCTTTGGAACGATGATTCGGATGAACAATCACATTATCCAATTCTAAATATTTTCCGCACCATAATTTAGTTCCTACCCAAAAACCGGAAAGTCCAACGGCTATTTCGTTTTCAAAAGCAACTAATTGTTTGTAGTTGTTGGGTAGCATTTCGTCTAACAAATCACTATAAATTTGATCGGTAAATTCAGGATACAATTGCTGAATTAAAGGCAATTGTTGAAGCATTTCTGCTTTGGTTGTGATTTCTTTTAGTTGCATTTTACTTTTGATTTTTATTTTTAGCCACGAATTTCACGAATTATCACAAATTTTTTTATTTTATTTTCAGCTGATTCGCAGATTATACGTAAATAACGATCTGTTAATCAGCGGCGAAGATTTAATTGTTCTTCAATAACGTTTCATTAAACAAATTCAAAATTCGAGTGTATTCATCTACCCACGAATACGTTTCTTTAAATCCGTGCGATTCCACCGGATAAACTGCTAAATCCCAATCTTTTTTTCCTAATTCGATAAATCGTTGCGATAAGCGAACAACATCTTGAAATTGCACATTGTTGTCTACCATTCCATGCAACATCAATAATTTATCTTGCAATTTATCGGCAAAATAAATTGGTGAACTTTTTTGATAGGCTTTTGGATCGGTTTCAGGAAAATTCAAAATATTTCCGGTGTAACCGTGGTTGTAATGAGCCCAATCTGTCACCGAACGCAACGCTGCTCCGGCTTTAAACTCGCCGGGCTGAGTGAGTAACGCCATTAATGTGATAAAACCACCGTAGGAACCACCATAAATGCCAACTCGGCTTGCATCAATTCCTTTTTGTGAAACCAAAAATTGTTTTCCGTCTAAATGATCTTCTAAATCCAATCCGCCCATGTGACGGTAAATTCCGGTTCGAACTTCGCGACCATAACCATCGCTTCCACGATAATCGATATCTAAAACGGTATAACCCAAATCGGTCAACAAATTGTGAAACATATATTCGCGATGATAGCTACTCCAAAAATTATGAGCATTTTGCAAATAACCCGCACCGTGCACAAAAATGATGGCTGCTTTGTTTTTATTTTCCGATTTTGGTTCATAAATTCGAGCATACACATCCGTTCCGTCTTTGGCTTTGAATGTGATAACTTCGGGTGATTTCCAAGGGTAATTATCAAACGTTTTGTTCGTTGAAAAGGTAATTTGTTGTAAAGTCGTGTTCGGTTTGTTATCAGCAACATACAATTCCCACGGTTTATTTTTAGACGAATAGCGAACCAACAACGTTTTTTCGTCTGGAGAAATTTCTACTTCGTGAGCTCCTTCTTTGGTTAAAATTGGAGTCATTTTTTGCGAAGCGATATCTACTTTATAAAATTCTCGGTTGCCCGGATGAGTTGTGTTTGTGGTGATATAAAATGATTTTCCATCGTTGGAAAGTTTTACATGACGAACTTCCCAATTGCCTTTGGTTAACTGGGTTTTCTGTTTGGTTTTTAAATTCATCACATACAAATGCGAAAAACCACTTGCTTCTGATTGAAAATAAATTGTTTGATTATCTTTCAAAAAGCCTAACGTTCCTCGACTGAAAGGATATCCCGGAATCCCCGGACCATCTATCCACGCTTCGTCGTGTTGATGATCGAGTTCGGTAATGGTCGCCGAATTCAAATCCAATTGCACAATCCAACGGTCTTTGTTGTCTTGACTTCGGATTTCTAAAACGGCTAAACTTCCATCTTCGTTAAAAATTGGAGATTGCATGACAATGGCTTTTTCTGCTTTTTCTTTGTCTTTTAAATTATCGTATTCTTTGTAATATTTCGGAAATTCTGAAATGCCGGTTAAATTAGAAAATGACACAAAAGAAACGGAATCTTTTTCGGCAGAATAAATTCCTAATTTGTGTTTAGAGAAATTTTCTATTGAAACTTTAGAACGTGCATTAGTGTTTTTGGTATAACCATCGGCGGTAATAAATTGTTCTACATTGGTTGGATTGGATGTTGGATAATCTGATTGCCTGAATGTGACAAATTTTCCATTTGGTGATGGCGTAATTTGTTCCATCGAAACTTTATCATAAAAAAATTCTTTTGGAAAAGCTTTTTCGTCTGATTCTGATTTGGATTTATTCCATTCTTTTTGAGCTTCCTGATCGTTTACAAATTGAAATAATTCTTTTTGTTGATTGATTAAAAAGTTGTCTTTTTCTTTCTTTTCCGATTCTTTTCCTTGTTTGAAATTGGTGAGTTGAATCATTGAAAAATCAGTCAAATTCAATTGAAAAATGTTATTGTTTTGTTGGAAGAAAATTAGTTTCGGATTATCGCTTCGTTGCACATTTGAAATTCTGCCCGATGAAACAATTACTTTTTTGTGGGTTTTTGCTTTTTTATCATACGAAAACAAATTGCCATTTTGGGTATAATACACTTCATTAAATTGCTTTTGATTGTCGAAATTTTCTTCCGTAAAGGAAATTTCTTTTTGAAGTAATTCAGGCGATTTCATTCCTTTTTTCCAGAAATAAGTACTATTTCCTTTTTCATTTTTCGGATTCCAATCAAAATAAACTACAGAACCATCAATAGACCAACGGTGATTTTCGGGTTGATATCCGATAAATTCATCACCTTTCATGATTTCGGGTAACGATAAGGATTGAGAGAAAATGGTTTGGAATAGTAAAAAAGCAAAAATGGGAGCGTAAAATTTCATCTTTAAAAAATTAGATTATCAAATATAAAAAGGATATTGATTTTTACTGAAAATTAATGTAAAGTGAAATTATCGTTTGAGCGAAAAGTGTCCTTTTAAATTTCTTCCATCTTCAAAATAAACTGAATACCAATAATCTGAAGATGGTAATGGTTTTCCGTTAAAATTGCCATCCCAACCTTTTAATAAGTTATTGTAATCCATATAGAATAATAAAATTCCATAACGATTATAAATGTAAATTTTTAAGTCCGGATACAAGTTTGTTACTTCATCGCTAAGTTTCCAGTAATCATTTTCACCATCTCCGTTTGGAGTAAAATATTTAGGGAAACTGAGTATAAAAACCTCGGTACTTAGTGGTTTTTCGCATTTATTAATATCTCTCACATAAATGGTGTGTAATCCCGGTTGAACATTGTTAAACGTATAGGAAGTTCCTTCGCCGTAATAGTTGAATCCATTTATTGAAAATTCGTAAAGACTATTGCCGGTTACAGCAACATAAATTTGGTTGTCATTTACAGTTACTGTTCTAAATTCTGGTGTGCTTACGTCGCGAACAATAAAACTTTTGGTTACAGAACATTGTATTCCATTTTCTGTTTTAGTAACTGATACTGAAAAATTTCCGGTTTCTGTTACTGAAAATAATCTAGATGTTGAAACAACCCCGCCGGGTGATTTTTTCCATATCCAAGTTTCATTATCAATGCCACCATCTAAAATTATGGCAGGCTGCATTAAAGGATCGCAGATTGTATAACGTTCTTGAATATCTAAAACTATCTCATCATTAACAATTAACTGAATTGGACCAATTCCTCCACACGAAAAATCATCATTTTCTATTCTAACCCAAATTATAGCCGTTGAAGTTGTATGATATCTTCCTTCAATTTGATTTGCTTTTGTTTGAGCATCTTGTTCACTTGTAAAAAAACTAACTATAGAGGAAGAAGGAATGTTGAATTGACTTCGGATTTGATCTTCTTTAATTCCTATGTTAAATGTTCCTTCACCATTATTTAAAATAAGATCTGAATCTTCGCAGGTATACATGTTGCTAATTGGGTCTAAAACAACATAGGATGCTTCAATGAAAAAATTACTGATTGATTCACAGCCTTCCGGACTAATTATTTTTACAAAAATTTCTTCGGGATTTGTTTGGTTTTGATAAGTTTCGTGATCTTCAATTTGATTTGTATTGAGAGTTGCATCATTCAAAGTCTTATAAAAATAATATTCATAATCCGGATTTGGATTATTCATTTTATTTCCAATTTCTTCAAGATTAAAAAATGATACTCCATCATTATCTGAATCACACTGAATTAGAACTTGATCAGGATCCAGTGAAGGCAAAGGATAAACTTCTAAATCTTTATATAGAACAACCGGATAATCGTTTATAACTATTGTTGCTTTAATAAAGTGCATTCCGGAAGTTGAGAATTGGTGGGTGGGGTTCATTAAAGTTGATGTTGTTCCGTCGCCAAAATCCCACAAAACCGATTGTATTGGAGCATATGCATCAAGCTCAAAATTGAAAATTGCATCAACACAATCGTCTTCAATAATTATTCTGTTTCGTAAAAAGGAAGCAACAAAAATTGGTAAACCTCTAGTTGATCTGCTAGGATTTAAGTTTATTGAATTGGCTTGTAAATCACAAGCTTCTGCAGGAAGGTGAGGTTTGTTTATTACACTCATTCTTGCTAACGGATTATCTTCGCTACCTTGAGCTATGTAAATCTTCCCATTTCGAGCCAATTGCATTGATTTGGCATCCGGCACGATAAAAAGAGGAAGGAGATAAGGCTCCTCTATTGGATTGAGCTCAACTTGCACAACAAAATTATCGTTACCAGAATAGTAGAGCACGTCAGAATTTTGCGAAAATTCAAGACCATAAGGATTTATTAATAACCCTAATCGAGGAGTTGTACTAAATTTTTTGCTAAGGATAATCGATGCATTATCATTATCAAAGTCGTACAAATATATCTCCCTATTATCAAAATCTGTAATAGCAATTCGCTGACCGTTTGGAGAAATTTTCATTGTTCCTTTTGGACCTAAAGCGTGATTATCTTGAATAAAGGTTTGTGGTGATGAAATTCCATTTTCAGTAATGTTATAAATTCTAAAGGTATTTCTTGGTGAATCGGCTAAGTTTTCTTCCTTTCCAAAAGTAATTAACCTAATGGTATTGCTTTCTGCGTGATGAATTGCTGCAATTCTGCTGATTGGATTTCGCTCCATCAAGATGTTTTGTTCTTCTAAATAACCCAAAGGAAACTCTGGTGTGAAACGGATTATAGAACGAATTAATCCATTTACTTGGTTTTCTTTAGCCGAAAAAATATAATAAGTAGTTTCATCATTTGGTTTTGGGATGATAATGGTAGTTTGAATGTCTTCTATTTCATTGGCCAAATAAAATGCATCATCAATAATTTCGTGATTTTTATTCCAAACTACTCTTCCGTTTGTATAGAACAATAGATTTCCGTCTTTATCTGAAATGCTGGCACATCCGGCTGGAGTTTCCATGCTTCCATCGCTAAGTACTTGGAACAAACCGTCACTAAAGTTCATGCCTGCATTTTCTCCAAAATACCAATGGTTTGTCTCGTTTTGAGAAAAAACAATAGTGGAAAAGAGTAACAGAAAAAAGGAAAAACTTTTTCTAAAACAGTATGAATTTGGTTTATTAATCATCAAAAAGCTATAAAATCAATCCATAAAAATAGTAAAATTATGTTGTTTAAATCACTTTTTTCTGTCATTAATTAAAAATTAACATATTGAATTAGTGGCAGTAGAGTGAAAAAAGCGAAAAAAAGTTGCCTTCTATAACTAATTAGATTTAAAGTTGAATTGCTTTTTAATCTTTGAAAACTGAAAATAACACATTTATGAATCTTAAGAAAAACCCTCTTTTTATTTTATTTTTATTGCTAAAAATTACGGAAATTTTTTATATGTTTGATAAATTTTAAATCTAATCCAATGAAAAAAACATTGCAATTATTAGTCATTTTATTTTTAACAAACAGCTACAGTCAAGTTGTTTTTGAAAAAGGATATTTTGTAAACAAAAAAAATGAAAAAATTGAATGTTTCATAAAAAATCAAGATTGGATAAACCAACCAAAACAAATTGAATACAAACTTTCTGAAGATGGAAATACAGAAGTAATAGATTTTAACGAAATAAATTCTTTCCAAGTTTACAACACTCATCATTATTATAAAAAACAAGCTGTAAATATTGATCGAGAAACAAAAGTTGAAGGTTTTAATCCGAAACTTAAACCAGTAGTATTAAAAGTGTTGGTAGAAGGAAAAGCTTCGTTATATGAAGATGTCTCTACTGGGTTGTTCTTTTATAAAAACGAAAATGAAGAAATAAAACAACTGATTTTTAAACGTTATGAAAATAAGGACGGTAAGATTATTGAAGATTTCTCTTACCGTACAGAATTATACAACAACGTAAAATGCCGGGATAATTCGGCAGAAAAACTTCGAAAAATTGATTATAAACAAAATTCGCTAGTTAAATACTTTACTGATTATAATCAATGTGTTAATAATGATTTTAAGAATTATACAGAAAATCAAACTAAGCTTTTGTATAATTTAAAAGCAATTGCAGGGACCGCAATTAACACAAATATGAAAACGGAAATCAATTTTTTTTCCTCCGAACACAATACATCAATAAAACATACTAATTCGGATATCTCAGTCAATGCAATTATAGGAACCGAATTTGAAATACTTCTTCCATTTAATAAAAACAAATGGGGAGTATATATTTCTCCAACATTTCAAAGTTATAAAAATGAATCTTCTACAATTTATAATGATGTTATGGGTCGCTATTATATGATTACAACTGTTCCATCTCAAGGACCTGTAAATACGTATTTTAGTTATGATGTAAAAATTGAAAGAGAACACAAATATACTTTTATTGAAGTACCTATTGGAATTAGATATTACTTTAACGTAAATGAAAAAAACAAATTTTTCATCAATGCTTCTTATGGGTTTATTTTGAATTTAAGCACAACTGAAAACGTTAGTTTTGAAACATTAGCTTCACATCCAATTTTGCCACCATTAAGCATTGAAAACACTAACTCAAAAGCTTCAACTTCTACCAAATTTGGCGTTGGTTATGTAGTTAGTTCTAAGATGTCTTTATCTGCAAACTATTCTAACTTGCAATTATCACAAAGTGATATTGTTGGATTTTCGTTGCAAGCTTCTTATCGATTTCTTTAGCAATAAAAAATATTAAAAAATCAAAAAGCTTTTTCCTTTCAATAAATTTTAAATCTAATCCAATGAAAAAAACATTGCAATTATTAGTCATTTTATTTTTAACAAACAGCTACAGTCAAGTTGTTTTTGAAAAAGGATATTTTATAAACAATCAAAATGAAAAAATTGAATGTTGGATAAAAAATCAAGATTGGATAAATCAACCTAAACAAATTGAATACAAACTTTCTGAAGACGGTAAAACAGAAATAACAGATTTTAACCAAATCAATTCTTTTCAAGTTTACAACACTCATCATTATTATAAAAAAGAAGTTGTAAATATTGATCGAGAAACAAAAATTGAAGGTTTTAATCCGAAAATTGAAACAATAATCTTACGGGTTTTGGTAGAGGGTAAAGCAACATTATTTGCAGACATTTCCCGCAGTATCTATTTTTACAAAATTGACAATGAAGACATTAAGCAACTTGTTTATAAGAAACATGCTGATAATGATGGTAAAATTATAGAAGATTTTTCGTTCCGAACAGAATTGTATAACAATCTAAAATGCCGGGATAATTCTGCCGAAAAACTACGTAAAATTAATTACAAACAAAATTCGTTAGTTAATTACGTTATTGATTTTAATGAATGTTCTAATGCAAATTATAGTGAATTTAATGAAAGTAAAACGAAAACTGAATTTAACCTCAAAGCATCCGGTGGAGTCAACTTTTACACAATGGAATCGATAGTTACTGCAGGTTTTTATGAAAATAGACCATTGAAATATAAATCGTCGTCTAACTTTAATTTTATGCTTGGTTTTGAAGCAGAAATGTTGTTGCCATTTCACAAAAACAAATGGTCAATATTTATTGCTCCAAATTATCAATCACAACAAAATCAAGAATTTTCTACTAGCCCAAGAGATTTATACGGAGGATATAACGGAACTTTAAGCTTAGAGGACTCATATTCATATCTAGATTTACCTCTTGGACTTAGACATTATTTTCATATAAATAAAAACTCCAAACTCTTTTTAGGGGTTGCTTATAAATTTATTTTTATTATTGATAAAACAGAAAACAGAAGCTATGATCCTGAAATCAATTATGGAGTTCCTTTAAGAATTCTAGACGCATCCAGACAAACAAAAGGTAAGCAAATTAGCATTGGTTATGTTTACAATAATAAATATTCATTATCCGGAAACTATTCTACCGTTCAATTACCACAAAGTAATATTGTTGCATTTTCATTGCAAGCTTCATATCGATTTCTTTAGTAATAAAAAATATTAAAAAATCAAAAAGCTTTTTTCTTTCAATAAATTTTAAATCTAATCCATTGAAAAAAATATTCCACTTACTACTTCTTTTGTTTTTAACAAACAGCTACTGTCAAGTAGTTTTTGAAAAAGGATATTTTGTAAACAATCAAAATGAAAAAATTGAATGTTTGATAAAAAATCAAGATTGGATTAACCAACCTAAACAAATTGAATACAAACTTTCTGAAGACGGTAAAACAGAAGTAACTGATTTTAACCAAATCAATTCTTTTCAAGTTTATAACACTCCGCATTATTATAAAAAACAAGTTGTAAATATTGATCGAGAAAAAAATAGTGAGGGTTTTAATCCGAAACTTGAACCAGTTATATTAAAAGTATTGGTAGAAGGGAAAGCTTCGTTATATGAAGATGTTTCTACTGGGTTGTTCTTTTATAAGAACGAAAATGAAGAAATAAAACAACTGAGTTTTAAACGTTATGAAAATAAGGACGGTAAGATTATTGAAGACTTCTCTTATCGTACAGAATTATACAATAACGTAAAATGCCGGGATAATTCTGCCGAAAAACTTCGAAAAATGAAGTATAAACAAAAAATGTTTATTGATTATTTTTTAGATTACAATCAATGTATTAATGGAGAATATGTTGATTTTTTAGAAAATAAAACAAAATCTAAATACGTTTTTAGGGCATTAGCTGGTACCTCAATTAATACCGGTCTAAAGTCTGATGTATCTTTTTCTTCAACCACCGGGAAGCGAACATTAGAACACAGCAATTCTGATTTGTCTGTGAATTTTTTAGTTGGAGGTGAGTTTGAAATCCTTTTACCTTATCGCAAAAATAAATGGGCAATGATTTTTTCGCTAACTTATCAAGGCTACAAAGATCAATCTACCCAAAGGTACAATAATGTTATTGGACGAACAGTTACAACAGAAATACCTTCAGCTCAAACACCTGTAACAACCTATTTTGGTTATGATATAGAATTTAAAAGTGAGTATAAATACTCGTTTGTTGAACTTCCTGTTGGAGTAAGATATTATTTTGATTTGAATAATAATTCTAAAATATTCGTCAATGCATCATATGGTATTATTCTGCCTTTAAATAGAACTGAAAATGTAAGTTTTGAATTCACATCTAGTTCAGCACCCTCCATAACCATTGACGAACCAAAATCAAAATTTTCCTCGTTAGCAAAAATCGGAGGAGGCTATTCATTTAATGAAAAATATAGTGTTGGATTAGATTATTATATATTCAGAAATATTTCAAATGTGAACACTGGTACAATTTCGGTTGTAGCTTCTTATAAATTATTTTAAAAAAAAATTTTGTGGTAAATAGAATTTTAAAAAGTCAACTCTACCTATCACTTCAAAACAACTTTTTAGTTCATAAATCAGGTTTAGACTTCTAATTATATTTGTAAAAAACTCAAAAATTGAAACATTTCCTACTTCAAACAATAATTCTTCTAAGTTTTTATTTAGTAAATTCTCAGAACTATCCCATCACGCATAAAAATACAACATCTGTTGAATATCACGGTAAAACATTTGAAGATCAATATGCGAGGTTAGAAAAAATGAAGTCCTCTGAAACTCAAAAATGGATTGATTTACAAAATAACATTACAGATTCAATCTTTAAAATAACAAACAAAGAACATAATGTAGCTTCTAAAATAAAAGACTATGATTATTTATCTACCAATGCCCTACCAACCAAAAAAGGGAACTATTTTTATATGCAATATAGAATGGATAAAAACCTTCCTGCTGCCTTGTTTTATAGAAAAAACTTAAATGATGATGCTGTAGAGATTGTAAATCCGTATGAAATTACTAATAACAAAAATGCCTATATAACAGGTTATTACCCATCTTCTAATAATAATTACCTTGCTTATAAATTAACCCCAGATGGAAGCGATCGACAAGAAATAAGGTTTAAACAATTTCATAAATCAAAAGATTTAGAAGATGTGCTCATTAATGTGAAATTTTCTAATGTAGTTTGGAATAAGAGTCTTGGCGTGTTTTATAAAAAAAACAGCAATCAAACAGCATTTGCAAAAGATTCTACTAATCAACTTTACTATCATCAAATAAACACCTCGCAAAATGATGATAAATTAATTTTTGACACTTCTGAAAGCGATAATAATTTTACTTTTCTAAACGTAAATGACACTCTTTTTATAATTGAGAATATAAGAGAAAATGGCTTTAAAAACTATTACTTTTCTCCAATAACAGATGAAAAAATTACCTTAAATAAGTTCATTAGTAATGATGAATCTAATTTTGATTTTATCACTTATCGAAAAGGGAAAATCTACTTTTCTTCTGACAAATATGAATGGGGAGATGTACGATCATTTTCTATTTTAAACCGTGAGGATGAAAAAGTTATCATTCCTCAACTCTTTAATAATTTATTATTAGAAACTCGTTTTTTGGGAGATTATATTATTTGTAAATATAAATCGGCAGGTGATTATATTTTAAGAATTTATAATGAAGATGGGGTATTTCTACGAAAATTTGACGCTCCTCATAACATGAATGTAGAAGTAGAATTTTATAACAGTGAAACTAAGGATTTATTTGTTACATTTTCTTCCTATGTAATTTCGTATAGAAATTTTAAATTAAACCTTGAAACAGGAAAGTCTCAAGAATATTATAATGAATACATCAGACCAAAGGTTACTTTGTTTCCATTGGATTATTTTGTTACAACTTATACCACATTTAAAAGTCGGGATAACAAAGATATTCCCATCACAATTGTGCATAAAAAAGGTGTAAAATTAGACGGCTCAAATCCTACCTTATTAAAAGCTTATGGTGGTTTTAGAGTAGTAAACACTCCTCGTTATGATACCGGATTGTTATATTTTCTTGAAAAAGGCGGTGTTTTTGCTTATGCAGAAATTCGCGGTGGTGGAGAAAAAGGACGAAACTGGCATAACAATGGCAAAGGTCAAAAGAAGATTAACACCTTTAATGATTTCATAGATGCTGCCGAATTTTTAATTAAGGAAAAATATACTTCAAATTCAAAATTAGCGATAACAGGTGGTTCACAAGGAGGTTTATTGGTAGGTGTTGCGATGACACAACGCCCCGATTTATTCAAATTAGCCATCCCAATTGTTGGTATTTATGATATGACCATGTTTGGAAAGTATACTGCCGGAAAATATTGGTTTGATGAATATGGAGATCCTGAAAACAAAGAAGACTTTGATAATATGATGGTTTATTCACCGTATCATAACATAAAAAATGAAGTAAACTATCCTACAACATTGATTATTACCTCTGAAAATGATGACAGAGTTGTTGCTTCCCATTCTTATAAATTTGCTGCAAAATTGCAAAGCAGATCTTCACAAAAAAATCCAATTTATTTAAAAGTTGAAAAAGATGCGGGTCATTCCGGAAAAGTATCAAATTACGTTGATAGAGTTGAAAAAAAGGCCGACTTCTATAGTTTCTTACTATATCATCTAAAATAAAAAAGTCACGCTATTCACGTGACTTTCATAAATGTATGTTATTTTGATTATCCTTTCAACGCTTCGCTATTTGAAAATTTGGCTCCGCCTAATTGTTCAACGCTTCCGCACCACCAACAATTTCTAAAATTTCATTAGTAATCGCTGCTTGACGGGCTTTGTTGTAGGTTAATTTCAATTGATTTCTCAATTCTGTTGCGTTATCTGTTGCTTTGTGCATTGCGGTCATACGAGCTCCGTGTTCGGATGCAAATGAATCGCGGATGGCTTTGTATAATTGTGTTTTTAATGATTTTGGAATCAACGTTAACACAATTTCTTCTTTGGATGGTTCAAAAATATAATCGGAACTTGCTACTGCAGCACCCACAACCGGAGCAAGCGGTAAAAATTGTTCTGTTTGAACGATTTGTGTTGCCGCATTTTTGAATTGGTTATACACAATTTCGATTTTATCGTAATCGCCGGAAATGAATTTTTCTGTTAATAATTCAGAAATAGCTGCTACATTATCAAAAGTCAACGCATCAAAAACTTCGCTTTTATTGGCAATAACAGAACATGTTTTACCAAGAACATCATTTCCTTTTTTACCAATGGCAAGAACATCTACTTTTTTACCAACATACGAATCGGCTAACACTTTCACTTGTTTGATAACATTGGTATTAAAAGCACCACACAAACCTCTGTTGGAAGTGATGGCCACAATTAAAACCTTTTTTACCTCACGTTGCGTGGTGTATTCTCCGCCAATTTCGCCTTCCATCGAAGCACTTAAACTTTGTAGAATTTCGGTTAATTTTTCGGCATAAGGTCGCATTGCTGTAATGGCATCTTGAGCCTTTTTTAGCTTTGCGGCAGAAACCATTTTCATTGCCGATGTGATTTGCATCGTAGATGAAACGGAACTAATTCTATTACGGATTTCCTTTAAATTTGCCATTTTTTTAGTATTAAGATTTAAGTATTAAGTATCAAGACGTCTTAATTCTTGATACTTAATACTTAATACTTTTTAGTTATATTTTGCTGAAACCTCTTTCGCTGAACGGTCTAAAACATCAGTAATTTCATCTGAGAATTTACCCGCTTTTAAAGCGTTTAATGTATCTCTGTGTTTGTTGTTCAAGTATTCGATGTAATCTCTTTCGAATTCTTTTACTTTATTTACAGGAACATTTCTCAACAAGTTTTTAGATCCTGCATAGATAATTGCAACTTGATCTTCAACTGTGTACGGATCGTTTACGGCTTGTTTCAAGATTTCAACGTTTCTTCTTCCTTTTTCAATTACGTTTAATGTAACCGCATCTAAATCTGAACCAAATTTTGCGAACGCTTCTAATTCACGGAATTGAGCTTGATCCAATTTCAACGTACCTGATACTTTTTTCATTGATTTAATCTGAGCGTTACCTCCAACACGTGATACCGAAATACCTACGTTAATTGCCGGACGAACCCCTGAGTTAAACAAATCACCATCTAAGAAAATCTGACCATCAGTAATCGAAATTACGTTGGTTGGAATATACGCAGAAACGTCACCCGCTTGTGTTTCAATGATTGGTAAAGCTGTTAATGAACCTCCACCTCTTACGATTGGACGTAAAGAATCCGGTAAGTCATTCATATCTTTAGCAATATCATCATCAGCAATAATTTTTGCTGCTCTTTCTAATAATCTTGAGTGAAGGTAGAAAACGTCTCCAGGATAAGCCTCACGTCCCGGTGGTCTTCTTAATAAAAGAGAAACCTCACGGTAAGCAACAGCTTGTTTAGACAAATCGTCATAGATAATTAAAGCCGGACGACCTGAATCACGGAAATATTCTCCGATAGCTGCTCCAGCAAATGGAGCATATACTTGCATTGGTGCAGGATCTGAAGCATTTGCCGCCACGATAACCGTATAAGCCATTGCTCCTTTGTCTTCTAATGTTTTAGCGATTCCTGCAACCGTTGACGCTTTTTGTCCAATGGCTACATAGATACAAAACACAGGTTGACCTGCATCATAAAATTCTTTTTGATTTAAAATGGTATCGATACAAACGGTAGTTTTACCAGTTTGACGGTCACCAATAACCAACTCACGTTGACCTCTTCCAACCGGAATCATCGCATCAATTGATTTGATTCCTGTTTGCAACGGTTCAGTTACCGGTTGACGGAAAATTACTCCGGGAGCTTTTCTTTCCAATGGCATTTCATAAAGATCTCCACCGATTGGTCCTTTACCATCGATTGGATTTCCTAACGTATCAACCACACGACCTACCATTTGCTCACCTACTTTTAGGGAAGCGATACGTTGTGTTCTTTTTACGGTAGAACCTTCTTTAATACCTGTTGAAGGACCTAACAATACTACCCCAACATTGTCTTCTTCCAAGTTTAATACGATTGCTTCCAATCCGTTGTCGAATTGTACTAACTCTCCGTATTGAGCATTTGATAACCCGTAAACACGAGCAATACCATCACCCACTTGAAGTACTGTTCCTACTTCTTCTAACGATGCACCTGATTCAAAACCAGATAATTGTTTTTTTAATATTGCTGAAATTTCAGCAGGTTTAATTTCCGCCATTGTTCTATATCTTTATTGGAATATTAATTACTAAATTCTCTCTTTAATTGTTGCAATCTGTTTGCCACAGAAGCATTGTATTGTTGATCGCCAATTCTCAAAATAAATCCTCCAATGATAGATGGATCTACTGTATTGATTAACGTAATTTTCTTATTTGAAAATTCTTTTATTTTTGCCAAAACTTTCGCTTCTAAATCCGGAGTTATTGGGAAAGCAGTAGTTACTTTTGCTACTTCAATTCCGTTTAACACATCGTGTTGAGCATTATATTGCTCTGCGATTTCTCCTAAAATCTCGAAACGCTTGTTTTCTTTCAGCAATAAAAATAATCCTTTGGTATCATTTTGAACGGATGCAAATATTTCAGACAAGGCATCAAATTTTGCTTCCGGTTTTACAACAGGACTAACTAAAAAAAGCTTTAATTCTTCATTAGAATTTACCGTTTCGTTAATCAATTTCATATCTTGATTTACTGCATCGGCTCTTCCGTTGGAAACAGCATTTTCTATAATTGCTTTGGCATATCTAATCGCAGCTCTTGACATACGGATTAATTTAATTTAGCATCGCCTAACATTTTCTCTACCAATTTGGTTTGAGCTTCTGTGTTGGCTAATTCGCTTTTTAATACTTTTTCTGCAATCTCAATTGACAACGTTGAAACCTGATTTTTCAATTCAGCCATCGCTGCATTTTTCTCGCTTTCAATAGCTGATTTTGCTTGAGCAATCATTTTCTCGCCTTGAACTTGAGCTTCAGATTTTGCATCGTTAATCATTTTTTCTTTGATTTCACGAGCTTCTTTCATCATAGCATCTCTTTCTGCTCTGGCTTCGGCTAATAAACGCTCATTTGAAGCAGTCAAGTTTTGCATTTCTAATTTTGCTGTTTCAGCAGCAGCTAATGCATTGTTGATAGATTCTTCTCTGCTTTTTACAGCTCCTAAAATAGGCTTCCAAGCAAACTTTTTCATTAAGAAAAAGAATACCACAAAGATGATCGTTGTCCAAAAAATTAAACTTTCCGGTGAAGTTAAGTTCATGTTTTATATAGATTAAAATTGTTTTACTTTTTTAAAAACAGTTTCGCAACCAACCGTTGCGAAACGTGTTCTTTTTTTTGAAAATTACTTTGCAATTAAAGCAACTACTACTGCGAAAAGTGCAACACCCTCAATAAGAGCAGCAGCAATAATCATAGCAGTTTGAATTTTTCCAGCAGCTTCTGGTTGTCTTGCCATAGCGTCCATAGCAGATCCACCAATTTTTCCAATACCGATTCCTGCTCCAATAACAGCTAATCCAGCACCGATTCCAGCTAATACCATAATGTTAAATTTATATAGTTAATAATTAAAAAAACTCAATTTTAGTGGTGGTCGTGTTCTTCAACAGCTTGACCGATAAACAAGGCAGACAACAATGTAAATACATACGCTTGAAGAGCCGCAACCAACATTTCCAAGACACTCATAAACAATACGAATGCTCCCGATACAGGAGAAATCCATGCGGTTTTGAAAATATAAATTAATGAAATTAAACTCAATATAATAATGTGTCCCGCTGTAATGTTAGCAAAAAGACGAATCATCAATGCAAAAGGTTTAGTAAACATTCCGATAATTTCTACCGGCCACATAATCGGGTACAATGCTTTTGGAACCGGTGGAGCAAAAATGTGTCCCCAATAGTTTTTATTAGCACTAAATGTAGTGATTAAAAAGGTAATGAATGCTAAAACGAAAGTGAAATAAATATTTCCGGTTAAGTTAGAACTAAACGGGAAGAAAGGAATTAAACCAATTAAATTGTTAATCCAAATAAAGAAAAAGATGGTTAACAAGTACGGCATATATTTTGCATAATTTTTGTGTCCGATGTTTGGAATCGCAATATCGTCTCTAACGAACAAAACCAATGGTTCTAAGAAACCGGCTAATCCTTTTGGAGCCATTTTATTTTTGTTGTATGAACGTGCAACGGCCGTGAACAATAAGAATAAAACGATAACCGACATCAACATCGAGAAAACCAATTTCGTAATAGAAAAATTAAGTGGTCTTGCGGCAAAATTTAATCCGCTTTTGTCTGACTCCTCTGTTATTTCGGCAAATTTATCGGCGTAATAAATAACTTCTTTATAGCGAACGAATTTTTCTCCATCAATTTCAACCACTTCTTTCCCCTCGTTATCATGGTGAAATTTTGAGGATGAAAACACTTTCAATCCGTTTTCTGTCCACAAAATAACAGGTAAATAAAATGTGATTGGATGACCATTCCAATCGGCAATGTGAAATTCGTGCGAATCACCAATGTGCGAATTGATTAAGTCTGTGGCATTAAACTCTTTATCATCGGAATGTGATCCTCCGGCAAAACCGTAAATCGGCAACAGCGTTACTAATAAAACCGCAATGAACTGAATGGTACTTTTTGCTATTCTCATTTTTAAAATTTAGCAGAATTTAATGTCGTTAAAATTTCGTGCAAAGGTACATATTTTATTAATAAACGAAAATATATAAACACAATTTTTAAATAAAGGTTTAAAAGAAGGTCGTTTTTTACGGATTACTCAATCATTCTGCGTTTAATAGTCTCACAGAATGAATGGTTTCAAATAATAAAAAAAGAAAAAAGGGAATAAAAAAAGCTCCAACATCCGGAATTTTATCATCAAAATCAGATTGAATTAACGGAAGAAGAAACACAACCGATGCCATCATCTTCAAAATTCCGGTGGCTAGAAAAGTATATCCGGTTTTATCAAAAAAAGTAACATTGACAAAAACCAGAAATAAATACAACAAAAAAGTGAGTATAAAATGAAAAGCATAAATACTGTAAACCGAATAATAAAAAGGTGTTTCGGCAAACAAAAAACGAGTAATCAGTAATTGAGAAACAAATAAAAGAATAGAAAAAGGTATAAATTGTTTGATAAAAGGCAGTAATTTTTCTTTCATACATTATTCTTTATTAAGATTTTTCACTTGTTGAATCACATTGTACAAAGCTATAAAAACAGCTAACAATGAAAAAATAATAGTATAAAGTGAATTTTCGTTTTGTTGTTTTTCGTCGAGCCAGCTACCAAAATAAACTCCTGCAAAAATAATGACTCCCATTTGAAACGGAATGTTCATTAGAACCAACCATTTATTAAGCGGTTTTTTCTTCGGATCCTGATTCATTTTGCGGTGGTAAAGTTTTCACGTTGGGTTTCATGACACAGGAAGCACTGAATTCTGCTCCGGGTTCCACGGCTAGCTTTCCGCAAATCACTTCACCATGAATTATTGCTTTTGATTTTAGGCTTAAAATTTCTGAAACTTGAATTTTTCCTTCAAATTTACCTTCAATATCAGCATTTTTGCAAACAATATCGCCTTTTACCATTCCGCTTGGACCAATCACAATTTTTCCTTTTGAATGAAAATTTCCAATTAAATGTCCGTCCAACCTAAAATCGGCTGATGTAGTTATATCTCCTTTTATAATCGTTCCTTCAACAATTCTGTTGGTTTTTCCGAGTAAGTCGGTATATGATTTTGAGTCTTTTTTAAACATAACTATCCTTTTTTTGGCCGTTCACCTTCAGAAGGAGGCATTATTGCAGATCTAGATTCCTGAACGTTGCTTTTATTGTCTTTTGGACTGTTTTTTGGTGATGTTTGTGGATCATTGCCCATTGGTGGCTGCATGGTTCCTTTACTTTGCGTAGGCGGCAGTTTTGGGTTTTGAGATGGAATAACAACCTGTGCTCGCTCTTGTTGTTGTTTCGCTCTTTTTGGTTTTGGTGAATAAGGCGGAGGAACAACCCGTAAACTTGGATCAAGATATTCTGGCAAATTCTTTTTCATCTGAACAATTTTATAATTTTCAGAAGAAATAACAATTGCTTGCTCTGTAATTTTATAGTCTTTAAATTCTTTTAGGATTGAAACAACGCCTTTGGCATATTCTTCATCACGTAATCCATGAATCACAAAGAAATTTTTATCCATCGTATATAAATCGATAGAAGTGGTTAATTGTGATTGATTTCTATCTTTTATAAATTTGGTAATTTTTTCTATCAGTGTTTTTACTTTTTTATCTTCTAAATTATCGGCATGATAAAGTACTTTAAAACTGGTTGGTTCTCCTTGATCAAAATATAAACTTTCCAGATACGGAATGTTATCATACAACAACTCTTCGGCATCTTTTCCTTCGTCTGAATTTGGATAGGTTAAAGCAACATAATTTAATGCTTTCTTATATTCTGCCAATCCTTTAATTTTAGCTACAATTTTCGATTTTAGTAATTCTAATTTAGGCATGATTTCATCACCTGTGAATTTTTCTATCGCAAAATCAGTGTTGGCAATCACTTCTCTATACTCTCCTTTTTCATAAGATTTGTATAGATTTTTGTAAACGATTTCAGGGTCATCGATTAAACTTTCAGCCGAAGTTCCTGATTTTGATAATATTTGAGCATATCTAGAATCGGGAAACTGTGTGATAATTTTATCTTTCATTGCTAAGGCTTTGGCCGGATCAGTGATTTCATAGATTTTAAACAAATTATACATTGCCGGTAAAACCAAACGTTCTTCGGGTTTGCTTCGTAATAAAATTTCTAAACGGTCTGATGCCAATTGATATTCCTTGAATTTTTCTTTATAAATCACACCCAATTGATAATAGGCAAAGTTTCTTTCTTTGGCAATACTGTCTAGTTCTGTTTTGGCAGTTGGTAGTTGTGAAATATAAAACTCGGGGGAATATTTTGGATCTGCTTCCTTTGAAACAGCAACATCTTCTTCTTTTTGTTCTACTATTTCTTCTTCTTTTGATTGTGTTGATCGGTTGGAAGACAATCGCCAATTACCGTCGGGATTTCGTTTTCCCCATGTTTTGGCAAATTCTTTCTTTCCAAATTCTAGTGTAGTTGGGTTATAGAAATAAAATTTAGAATCGCCAGAAAATCCTGAAGCACCGGAATTTAATGCCGGATTTCCAATGCTTTTTTTATTGGTAATTGAAAGTTCTTTTGAGTTTTGAAGATTTGATTCGGCGATTTCTGCTTTTTCTGCTTGAAGTATTGCTAATTTTTCAGCTTCTTCTTCTTTCTTTTTAAGTTTTGTAATATAGTCTTCAAAAAAGGCAACTTTATCTTCTTTAGAAAGTGATGCTACATTAAGAATGCTATCATTTCGTTGAGCAATTCCTTCATATTTGATGACATCTTCTAAATTATCTCTTTTCTTTTTAAAGGCATTGAACTCACGAGTTCTTGGTTTTAGCAAAGCTAATGTACTGTCATAATAATGACCGGCGGTTTGGTATTTGGCTTTGTAGAAATAGATTTCACCTAAATTTCGATAATTTGAAGCCAATAAATAATTGTCTAATGACTGTGCTTTTAAGGATTTATTATAGTTTTTAACCGCATTGTCCGGTTGTTTCAAACGTTCATAAACTAACGCTTTTTCATGATATAAAACATCCAAATACGGACGATTTTCTCTGTCTTCTAATAATTTTGTGAATTTTTCAAAAAGAACAATTGTATCGCCTTTGGTAACATCATACTGCTGAATTTGCTTTGCGTGAGCCTGAATAGTATATCGTTTTGGCGAATTTCTTTTCATATCAATCACCGATTGATAGTAGGCAAAAGCACTGTCTTTTTCTTTAATCGATTCAAATAATTGTCCTAAAATGAATTTGTATCGGGCTTCTTCTTCGTTTTTTTTAGTAAATTTTGTTGCTAATCTCAGTCTGGAAATCGCACTGTCTTTTTGTTCTAAATTTAAAAAAGCCTGAGCTAGAGTAGCATTAGCATCAGCAAAAATTTGATCTTTAAATTTGATTTCGCTCAATAACTTAGAAAGATTGTTTACTGCCAACGCATCATTTTCAAGGCGAACATTGGTTTTTTCTCTCCAAATTTTGGCTTCATAAATTTTATCGCTGGCCGGACTTTTATACAAAATATAATTAAAAGCTTCTAAAGCCGGAATAAATCGTTGGTCATAATACCTTGATTTTCCTAGCAATAAATGTGCTTCATCCATTTGCGGATTTTTTTCGCTTCCGCCAATAAGCATCGAACGTTTTTGAATTGCTTTGGTTGCTTTATCCTCTGCTTTTTCAAAATTGGCGTTTTTGGCTTTTTGTCCGGGTAAGATTGCTTCTTCTTCCGTTTGCATGCGTTCGATTGGAAGAATTTCCCAAAAATTATCTTTATAAGTGTCACGCACTTCATTCAAACCTGCTTGAAATGCTACTTCGCCGTTATACAAAACGTTATATTCTGTGTTAACAGCATGAAAGTTACGGTTAATAAACTTATCCTTTTTTGTAGAACAAGCTATCAGAACGGTAGCGGCAATAAAGAAAATAAAATATTTTAGAGTAATGGGTTTCAAAATAAAAACGTTTAATGGCATAACTAAAAACTACTGCTTTTAGTATATAGCAAGGGTAAAAATACGTTTCTTTTTGAAATAGAGAAAAATATTGCGGATTTTTTGCAATGAAACATCATTTCACGAAAAAATTAACGTGAAATGATGTGTTATTTTATTGATTTAGGCAGCAAAAAACGCTTCTAGTTCTTTTAAAGTTTCTGAGGATGGAACTAAATCGAGAACAACTTCGCCTTTTTGTAAAGCGACAATTCGGTTTGAAACTTCAACTGTATGTTGCAAATCGTGACTGGAAACTAAGATGGTCACGTTCGAATCATCAGCTAATTCTTTGATGATTTTTTTCAAACGGATTTGTGTGGTTGGATCTAAATTGGCAAACGGTTCGTCTAGAATAATCACTTCCGGTTCTCCGATTAAAGCGGCAACGATACCCACTTTTTTAGAATTTCCTTTCGATAAATCGCGTAAATATTTTTTGTTTTTTAAGATTTCTCCGTTAAAAAAATCTTCGTATTTCACTAAAAAACTATCAACGTCGGCTTTGTTCCATCCGCGAAGTTCGCCAATAAAATAGAAATATTCTTCGGGTGTTAAATAACCGATTAAGAAACTTTCATCGATAAAAGCAGAAGTGAATGGTTTCCATTTTTCGCTGTTGTTAATTTGAATCGAATTACTTGTAATCATTCCGGTTGAAGGCTGAATTAAATCTAACAACAAACTGAAAAAAGTTGTTTTTCCGGCTCCGTTATTTCCAACTAATCCAAAACTTTGACCTTTTGGAATGTCTAAATTAGTTATGTTTAAAACGGTTGTTCCGTTGTATGTTTTGGTAAGATTTTTTACTTGTATCATAATTATATGGTTATGGGTGATTGGTAAAGGGTAATAGGTTGGTTAGTTTTTTTGTTTGTATGCGGCAATGGTTTCGTATTTCTGTGTTTTATAGATATTTTCAATCCAATTGAACACTTTTGATTTGAAGGCAAATCCTAAAATTCCGGCTAAGGCGATAAATCCAAGTCCGATTACTTCATCAAATAATAAAATTCCTAAATAATATAATCCTAACGGCACAAGAATTTGCGGAATAACTAACAATAAGGTTTTAAAATTGAATGCTTTTTTGTCGCCAAATGCATTTTTATTACTCATTAAATCGATTGGTGTTTTGGTATAAGCTCCAGCCAACAAAACGATGTAGGCATTAATTCCGATATTGTAAACAGCTGTTACTAAAATCAGCAGGTACGATTGCCATCCAAAATAAAGATAAAAACTGGCACAAACGGCTGCGATTAGAGTCACGATAACCATCAACCACCATTTTGAACTCAAATATTCGCGGTATTGAATGTTTTGGCTCATCATCAAATTATAATAGGAACTATCCCAACTTGGTACAAATTGTCCGAAGCTGAACATGAATCCGCCGGTGACAAAAATTCCGCCAAATACTTGCCAAACCGGTCCGTCATACACTTCAATTGCACCGGAACCAAACAAAAGTCCGTAGAAAAGAAACAAAACACTCATAATAATCACCGATTTTGCTCTTTTGTTTCGGGTGATTAAACGAATATCATTTTTAAGAAATGTTCCTAACGTTCCAAATTGATCTAGCCATTCAAAATTTTGTGTTTTGGCAATTTCGTGTGTGGTTGATAATCCGGCATCAAGGTATAAATTACTTTTGAAGAAATTGTGTACGATTTTATAAACCAAAATTAAAACCGCAATTGGTATAATCACCATCCAAATATGGTCGTACAATCCTTTGAAAAACAACACAGTATAGTTCGTTGCGTCAAATAATCCGAAATACTGCAATGCTCCTAAAGCGATGAAAATGACTGCTACAGTATAAAAAACTGCATCTTTTTTATCGATTAAAATGTTTAAAAAATTGATGATTAAAACGATTGCAATCATTCCGAGCAGCCAGGTGATTACACCTAAAACATCAAAACCTTCAATCAATAAAACAACGGCAAGCGGAATAAAAAAGAAAAGATGCATCGTATTAAAAAATGACAAGGCAGATTTTCCCAACGTATAATTGACAATTGTATCTTTTTTGATGTTGATGTACAACAGCGGTCTGATATTCATCACCGGTGTTTTTTGCAAGAAAAATCGAAAAACCAAATCGCATACGAAATAATAAAGTATAAACCGGTTTATCAATTGAAATGGCTCAGATTCGGTAGCTTTTTCGATAATATAATAAGATCCGGCTCCTAACGCCAAGAACATTACGATAAAATACAAGGCTCCAAAAGCCATTAAAATTTTAATTGCTAAATTCGTTTGAAACGATGCAGCTCTAACAAAAGACTTCCATTCGAGTGACAGAAAACGTTTTATCATAAGTGGGTTGGTTTGGTGGTTATTTTTCTACTTTGGTTTGAATGTTTGACTACACTTTTAACGTTTTGTTACATCTTATTTTGAAAAAGCATATTCAGGATAAGTTTGTTTGAGATAATCTTCTGCTTTGGAAGGGATGATTTTTGTTAGCACATAAAATAGAATTCCTATCGATACAAAAATGATTGAGAAAACAAGTTGAACATAACTATTTTCAAAAGAGATGCTTTTAAAATTAACTATTTGAAAAAATAAATTTAGAAGAATTGGATAGGCTGTGAGTGTTCCGTAATTAAAAATCATTTCTTCCATAATCCATCGTCTTTCGTCAATTTTCTTTTTTTCTTTGAATTTTTTTGATGTTTGGTATACAAAATAGGAATAGACAATTACGAATCCAATTAATAAAGCAATCACAATAGCTAATTTAAAAGAAACTACCTGCAGTGTTTGAAATAATATTCCCATCAACCCTACAGTTAAAATTATTTTTGGGAGTTTAAAAAATGCTTTAAAATTATTCCAAACAAATTTGTGGTAGCGTTTGGTTAAAGCCGATTGTCTTTGTTCGACCACATCACTAAACCCAAAAACACCAAACTTTTTGAACTCTTTTTGCAAGGCTTCTTCAAATGATAATTTTGGATTTTCTTTCCATTCTTCTTCAATTGCATTCGAAAGATGATCGACCAATTCGGTTTGCAGATCGTAATGTTCTACAAAATGTTCACGAGTGAATCGGTATAAACGATCTATTTGTTCTTGGTTGACTTTTAGTTCCATATATGCTTATTGTTATAGTATTTTTTGATACGATTAACATAAAATAATAGAAAAGCTATCGAGAAAAAAAGTATTGAAATATCAGTCCAGAAAATAAGATTATAATCTTCTACGTGAGTTGGGTTTGAAAAAGGAATAAAAACATAATAAATAATTGAAAGAACAAAAAAAGATTGTTCAACAGCAAAAAATCTTTTCTTCTTTATAAAATTAAAATAACTGAAATGGAAAATTCCAAACATAAATAAACACAAAAGCCAATAATGATGAAACTCTTTAACAAAATAAGATTTATCAATTTGAAGCTGAAAAAAGAAAATTCCAAAAAAGAAAAAAGCAGCAAATAAAATCACATGAGGTTTCAATAAAAACAGTCCAAAACTTTTAATAGGTTCAAAAGATTTGAATCCGCTACCGGAGAATTTTTTTAAAAGTTCTTTCTTATTCAAAATCATAAAACTTTTAAAAGCATCATAAAAATCAATGTTTTCAGTTTGCATTTTTTCTTCAACAGCTGAAGCGATATGATCGGTGAGTTCCATACGAATATCGTCATAAATAATTTCACTTTTTTTGAGATAATTATCAATGAATTTGAGATTTTGTGTGGTTAATGTTTTCATCTTAATAACTCAATTTCGGATTAACAATGTTTTGCATATTCTTGATAAATTCTTCCAACTCAGCCAATCGGTTTACGGTTTCTTTGTTACCTTTTTCAGTAAGTTTGTAGTATTTCCGCAAGCGGTTATCTACCTTTTCTACTTCCACTTCCAACAGACCTTCGGCTTCCAATTTGTGCAACGCGGGATACAAAGCACCTTCAGTAATGTTTAATTCACCCAATGTAATGGCTTTTACTTTCTGCGTGATTTCATAGCCATACATTCTGCCCTTTTCTTCCAAAAGCTTCATTATTATTGTGTTAAGACTTCCTTTGTATAGTGATGAGTTTTTCATTTAATGCAAATTTGAAACACAAATATACATAACTTTCTTATACATAAAACTCTTATGTATAAATTTTTAAAAAATATGCTGTTTTCAAAAACTGTGGTTTATTACCTTTGTAAAAAATTAATCCATGTCAACTTTCTATAAATTAGCGGTCAAAGAAATCACTCGTGAAACACCGGAAGCCGTTTCTGTTCTATTTCAAGTTCCTGCTGAACTTCAAGCCAACTATCGATTTGTGGCCGGACAATATATTAACTTAAAACTCACTTTAGACGGAAACGAAATTCGTCGTGCCTATTCCATTTGTTCTACACCGGAAAGTGGTGAGTTGCGAATTGCCATCAAATCAATCAAAAATGGTTATTTTTCTAAGTTTGCGAATGAGCAATTAACGGTTGGAAAAGTACTAGAAGTTGGCACTCCCGAAGGAAAATTCACATTTGAACCCGATGCCGCACGACAAAAAAATTATGCTGCTTTTGTGGCTGGAAGCGGAATTACACCGGTAATGTCGATTTTACAGACTGTTTTGGAAAAAGAACCCAACAGTACTTTTGTGTTGGTTTATGGAAACAAATCGAGTAATGAAACGATTTTTTACAACCAATTGCACGATTTGCAGTTAAAATATGTTGGACGCTTTTTTGTGCATTATGTGTTTAGTCAGCAAAAAGCCGATGATCAATTGTTTGGAAGAATTGAAAAATCAACCGTGAATTTTGTCTTGAAAAACAAGCATAAAGAAAAGGAATTTGACAAATTTTTCTTGTGCGGACCGGAAGAAATGATCAATCGCGTGAGTGATGTTTTGAAAGAAAACAACGTCAAAGAAAAAGATATAAAATTCGAATTATTCTCTGCTTCATCCTCAGAAAATGAAATTAAAAAATCGTTGGAAGGTCACACAAAAATTACTGTTTTAGTTGATGGTGATGAAACTTCTTTTGAAATGTCGCAGAAGCAATCGTTGTTGGAAGCGGCTTTGAAACAAGGCTTAGATGCTCCGTATTCTTGCCAAGGTGGAATTTGCAGCAGTTGTATTGCTCGAATTTCTAAAGGAACTGCTGAAATGAAAAAGAACACTATTTTAACCGATGGTGAAATTGCCGAAGGTTTGATTTTAACTTGTCAAGCTCATCCGACATCGAGTGAAATTTTTGTGGATTATGATGATGTTTAATTGGTTACGGGTTGGAAAGTTACGAGTTGCGGGTTGAAATTTGACTTTTGCAATTGTAATTGATTTTTGTATTTGATTATGAAAAACAAACTGGAGATATTTAAAAAAGCTCAAGACCTTTTGGATGAACCGGAAGTGCAAGAGCTTTTGGAGTATTGTGACCGTTTGGAAGATGAATTAGTTGATTTTAAGTTTGAAAAAACCAACAATAAAGAGTTGATTATGCTCGATATGATTCGCGAAGTAATCAAGGGTTGCAATGCAATGGAAAAAGAACAATTGGAAAACGAACGGTTTGGTTATGAAGCTCCTAATTATGCCGATGCGATTTCAAACTTAAAAACCTATATTTTGGAGATTTGCAAAGACAATAAAATTTACTTGTAGCTTGTCACTGAAAACTGCGACTGAAAACTAAATAATGGAGATCCTTCCTGCGTCAGGATGACAAAATTGCGTAGAAAACTGCGACTGGAAACTGCGACTGCTTACTAAAAACTGAACACTGAACACTGAACACTAAACTCCCAGCAACGACTGAATACTGAACACTATTTTCTCCGGTTCTATACTTCGCATCACATCGTCATAACCTTCCACTTTTTTATTTCCATAAATGGATGTTGGCAACAACGGATATTTCTCTCTATCCGAAACAAGGCAATTTTCCAACGGTTGATTGAAAGGTGAAAATCCGGCAAACGGATGTGTGGCTCCCCAAAGTGTGATGACTTTTACACCAAACATTGCAGCGATGTGAGCATTTCCTGAATCCATGGAAAGCATAACGTCTAAGTTTGAAATCACTTCTAATTCGTCTTTAAACTTCAATTTTCCGGCTAAGACGAATACGTTTGAATGATTATTTTGAAGTTGATTTAATTTCTGAATTTCTTCACTTCCGCCGCCAAAAAGAAAAATTTTAATTGAATTTTTTTTGGCCAATTCATCAATCACTTTTTGCATTAAATCCAAAGGATAAACTTTGCTTTGGTATTGAGCAAATGGTGCTATTCCGAGCCAATCTTGAGTTTTATTTCCGGTAATTTTTAGAATTTCATCTGACAAAACAGCTTTAGTTGGAAATTGAGGATTCGTTAAATCAATTGAAAATCCGAGTTTTTCAAAAGTTTCAACATGTCGCTCCACCATTGGTTTTACTGGTTTAAAAACTTTATTTTCTAATCTAGTTAGTGCTTTTTTTTCTACTCTTCCTTTGTCTGTGAACGCTACTTTTTTTCCGCTTAAAGCGAATAAACTTCTAACAACTTTAGAACGTAAAACGTTATGTAAATCGGCGACAGCATCAATATCCAATTTTTTTAAATCCGAAAATAATCGAAGTAATCCGAAAAATCCTTTGTGGCGTTTTTGAAGATCAGCCGCAAAGAAATTGACATTTGGAATTCCGTCGAAAAACGGTTTAAAAAATGGTCGAGAGACGACTGTGATTTTTACTTCTGTATTTTGTAAAACTAAGGCTCTCAACACAGGAACTGTCATAGCGACATCTCCCATTGCTGAAAGCCTTATTACCAATATATGTTTTGGTTTAGACATCAATTGATGACTATTTTTTATTCTGATACAAAACCGGGTTCAATTCCTCATCATTGTACATTTTCATTTGTTTGTACACTTTCATGAATTTATCGCCACTTTCAATATCTTTCAACAATTGATCAATGGACGAAAACATATCGCTTTTTTGTTCTAATAAAATGTTTAATTTTTCTTGACATTTGGCTCTGTGTTCTGCGGAAGCTTCAATTCTATTAGCTTCTTCGCTCATGTGATAAATTTTTAATGCCAAAATAGAAAGACGATCGATTGCCCAAGCAGGACTTTCAGTGTTGATTTTTGCATCCGGTTTAACCGAAACAGAACTGTATTTTTGAAGAAAATAGCTATCAATATATTCAACCATATCGGTGCGAACTTGATTGGACGCGTCAATTTTTCGTTTTAAATCTAATGCAGCTACCGGATCAATTTGCGGATCACGGATAATATCTTCAAAATGCCATTGCACGGTGTCAACCCAATTTTTTGCATATAATAAATGCTCTATTTTATCTTTTGGATAAGGGTTGTTAACAGGTTGATATACATTGTCATGCACGTGATAATCGGCAATACTTTGTTCAAAAACAGAAAAGGCAAGTTGTGAAAACATACTATTAAATTTTAAAATACAAATATACTTTTTATACCTTTATCAAACTAATTCAAAACTAAAACGTTTATGCATCTTCATTATATTTCGGAACAAAACAGTATTCTCAATCATTTTTTGGCACAAATTCGTGATGTTTCCGTGCAAAACGACAGTATGCGTTTCCGAAAAAATATTGAACGAATTGGTGAAATTATGGCGTATGAGTTGAGTAAAACACTTCCTTATATTGATATTGAAGTGCAAACGCCACTTGGCATTAAAAAAACAAGTGCTTTAGAAGATCACGTGGTTTTATGTTCCATTTTGAGAGCAGGTTTGGCATTGCACACAGGTTTTATGAATATTTTTGATAATGCCGAAAACGGATTTGTATCGGCTTATCGTCATCATCCGAATAATGATGATTATTTTGATATTTTAGTGGAATACCAAGCCGCACCTTCTTTTGAAAATAAGACATTAATTTTAATTGATCCGATGTTAGCTACCGGTCAATCGATTGTGGCGGTTTTAAATAAACTTCATTTAGAACAAAAACCGAAAGAAATTCACATTGCAGTTGTCATTGCTGCTCCTGAAGGCATTGCGTATTTAGAAAAAAATCTTCCTGCCAATTGTCATTTGTGGGTTGCTGCTTTGGATGAAAAGTTAAATGAAAAAAACTACATCGTTCCCGGTTTGGGTGATGCAGGCGATTTGGCTTATGGCGTAAAATTATAGTTGGAAAATAAAAAGCAAAACACCGCAAGCCAAAACAGTTGCGGTAACAATTTCTTTTAAAACCGAATCTCTGTTAATTTCAATAAAACCTGTTGACAAAACTGAAATCGGCATTAATCCAAAAAGAAGTAACGAATTAGACTTTTCAGGAGAAATTATGTAAATCAGCACACTTATCAAAAATATAAAAATCACTTTTTTATAAGATGCCAACATAATTATGGGTCGCTTAGACATTGTGAAAATCATTGAAAGTAAAAAAACTACCGCAAAAAGTGCATACAAAACCAAGGCAGCATTACTTGCTGATTTTTCTAAATAATAAAATTCAAAATCTGTTCCGGTTTGATTCCACACCACATCTAACCATTCTTTATCTATTACTAATGAGAAGAATATGAAAATAATTCCCACGGTAAAAAAAGCAATAAAAGGCAAAACCCAATTTCGATAATCGCCGGAAACGTGAAAAATGATGGAAACAAAAACGATAAAAATGAACAAAATACTCCAAAAATGAAACAATGCAGCGATGAAAATCCATAATGAAGCATCAAATATTTTTTCTTTTGGTGTGAGTAGTGATTTCATTGAAATTAACCTTCGCATGGCTAATAAAATAAAAAAAGAGGAGAGCACAATTTTGAAATTATCAAATGACGAAGGAATAAACAACAGAAACGAAACATAGAAAAGTGCCGAATAACTGTTGTCTTTGCTCAATCCGTTTCGTTTGGTAATAAAATTTGTGATAAAAAGTGACGCAACTAATAGTAATAAAATTACACCCTTTTGAATAAGTTCAAACCATGAAAAAGAAGCACCAGATGCAGTTCCGGAAGATTGAAATTGATAGATAAAATAACACAAAACCAATAAAACGGTAACTAAAATATAATTAAATGGTCTTGATTTACTAAAAACGCTTGCAATCATAAGGATATTTTATACTTTTGTGACTGTAAATATAATACTTTATACCATGAAAGCATTTTTTGAAGGAATTCAATCCTTGTTTGTTGATTTACTTTTTCTTCCATTGGACTTTTTCAGAAAATTGGAATTGTCAAATTGGTGGGCTGCTAATACCTTGAATTGGTTATTTGTAATCATTTGTTCGGTTGCTATTGTTTACTGGATAAAGCAATTAAAATTACACAAAGCAAACAACGAAGAAAACCAAGATACAACGGCTCATTCTTTTTTTAAGTAAGATAGTAGAGTTTAGAGTTTTTAACTTCTAACTTCACCTTTTAGAGATCAAAACCGATATCTTTTCTAAAATACATCTTATCAAAATGTAGTTTTTCTATACTTTGGTAAGATTTTTTTATGGCTTCATTAAAGTCATTTCCATAAGAAGTTACCGCAAGAACACGACCTCCGTTTGAAACGATATTCCCATTATCAAGTTTTGTTCCGGCATGAAAAACGATAGAATCTTGCACATTTTCAATTCCGGTAATGGTTTTACCTTTTTCAAAATCTTCCGGATAACCACCAGAAACAACCATAATAGTTGTAGCACTTCTGGAATCAATCTCTAAAGAAACTTCGTTTAAGTTTTGATTTGCAACAGCTAAAAACAATTCAACTAAATCCGATTTTATTCTCGGCATGACCACTTCGGTTTCCGGATCACCCATTCGAACATTGTATTCAATCACCATCGGTTCTCCTTTTACATTTATTAAACCAATGAAAACAAAACCTTTGTACTCTATTCCGTCTTTTTGAAGACCTTCTATTGTTGGTTTAACGATGCGTGTTTCAATTTTCTCCATCAAAACAGTATCGGCAAACGGAACCGGAGAAACAGCTCCCATTCCGCCTGTATTCAATCCTGTATCGCCTTCACCAATTCGTTTGTAATCTTTGGCTGTGGGAAGAATTTTATAGTTTTTTCCATCCGTTAAAACGAAACAACTCAATTCAATTCCATCTAAAAATTCTTCGATGACAACTTTTGAACTTGCATTTCCAAATTTTTGATGCACAAGCATATTTCGCAATTCCGTTTTCGCTTCGGCTAAGTCGTTTAAAATCACCACGCCTTTTCCGGCTGCTAAACCATCGGCTTTTAAAACATAAGGCGGAGATAGCGTTTCTAAAAATTCACATCCTTTTTCAACTGTTGAAGCAGTAAAACTATCATAAGCTGCGGTTGGAATTTTGTGTTTGATTAGAAATTCTTTGGCATATTCTTTACTTCCTTCCAGTTTTGCTCCTTCAGTTGATGGTCCAATAACCGGAATTGATTTTAACTCGTCATCATTTTTAAAAAAATCGAAAATACCTGCTACTAAAGGATCTTCCGGGCCAACGACAACCATTTCAATTTTTTCATCTAAAACAAACTTTTTAATTGATTCAAAATCGGTTGGTTGCATTGAAACATTCGTTGCAATTGAAGCTGTTCCGGCATTTCCGGGAGCCACAAATAGTTTGGAGCATTTTGAACTTTGAAGCATTTTCCAAGCCAACGCATGTTCGCGACCGCCTGAACCAAGAAGTAAAATTGTCATGTTGTGTTGTTGTTTTAGCTGAATAAATTCAGTTTTAGTTGTGCAAAAATAACTCGTTTTAAACAGAAGTTAAAACGAAGTGGCAAAAAAAGTGTTCGTTTTTGGTTTTCGGTTGATGGTTTTGTTATTTTTGAACAAAATAGTTGACAGTGTTTAATATTCTTGATTTATCGCTCAAATTAAATGGTTTTCCTTTAGAAAAAGCCAAAGCATATTTTAGCTCCATTATTGCTATTCCAGAAGATAAATTTGAGGATTTTACCAATCAAAAAAGAAGAGAAATTGTAACCTATCATTTATCTAATAATTTATTTTATCAAAATTTAGTAAAAAATAAAAGTATTGATTTTTCTATAGAAAATTGGAATGATTTACCTGTTTTGACTAAAACTGATTTTCAACAACCGCTTTCAGAAAGATTATCATCGGATTTCAATATTACAAATGTTTATATCAATCGCACTTCCGGTTCAAGTGGCGATCCGTTTATTTTTGCTAAAGATAAATTTTGTCATGCTTTGGTTTGGAGTTCCATTTATTATCGTTTTGGTTGGTATGGTTTAGATATGAACAAAGCGTATCAAGCACGATTTTATGGCTATCCTTTGGAATTTTTGAATAAGTATAAAGTTAAACTAAAAGATTTTTTTAGCAATCGCTATCGCCTTCCCATTTTTGATTTATCCGATAAAGCATTAAAAGAATTTGTTGCTACTTTTAAATCAAAAAAATTCCATTATATCAATGGTTATACGAGTTCCATTGTGATGATGGCAAAATATTTAGAAAAAGAGAATATCATTTTAAAAACAATTTGTCCTACTTTAAAAGTTTGTATTGTTACTTCGGAAATGCTTTTTGATGATGATAAAATATTATTAGAAAAGCAATTAGGAGTTCCGGTGGTAAACGAATATGGTGCTTCTGAACTGGATATTATTGCTTTTCAAAATAAGGAAGATGAATGGATCGTGAACATTGAAAATCTGTTTGTGGAAATTTTAGACGATAATAATAATCCGCTGCCGTTTGGAGAAGAAGGAAATATCGTTGTAACTGCTTTATATAACAAGGCTCATCCGTTTATTCGCTATAAAATTGGCGACATGGGGATTTTAGAAAAAAAATCTTCTAAAAAATTAATTCTAAAAAAATTAATCGGACGAACAAATGATTTTGCTTTTCTGCCTAGTGGAAAAAAAGCTCCGGGAATGACGTTTTATTCCATTACAAAAACCGTTATGGAAGAAGATGGAAATTTAAAGGAATTTGTAATTACTCAAATTGAAAAAAATGCTTTTGATATTGAATATGTTAGTGAAAAGCCACTTTCAAGTGAAAGAATTGTCTATTTTGAAAAAAAATTAACTGATTATCTTGAAGAAGGTTTAACTTTTACTTTTATTCGAAAAGAAAAACTGGAACGCAGCAAAAGCGGAAAATTAAAGCAATTTAAATCGTTGGTTTCTGCCCTTTGATATAAGTTGGTTTAATGATTAATTGTGTAAACAAAAAAAGTAGTGTGCAAATTGATGCAGTTACAATATTCTGTTGATGATACAGTCGATATACTTTGTAATTATGCTTAATTAATTCAACTTTTGAGGAAGAAATTGAATTTTCACGAATTCGATAAACCGCTAAGTTTTCAGGTACTGGAAATGCAATTTTTGTTTGTTTTAAAATCGTTAGCCAAACAATCCAATCTTGTCGTTTTCTGATGTGAGAAATACTTATTTTTCCAAAAAAATCTGCATCATAAATTCCGGTAAGATTGCCTACATGATTACAAAAAAACAGCTGACGATAACTCAGTTTTTGAGGAGCGGTAATCAAT
The DNA here is from genome assembly GCF_057652995.1 of Flavobacterium sp. T50_26. Taxonomy (NCBI): domain Bacteria; kingdom Pseudomonadati; phylum Bacteroidota; class Flavobacteriia; order Flavobacteriales; family Flavobacteriaceae; genus Flavobacterium; species Flavobacterium sp. T50_26. Next base: position 28,354 of record NZ_JBYFCC010000004.1, on the reverse strand, counting down.
CTATTAAGCAAAACGCCTTCTTCATTCATACATTCATAAAATGAAAATGTAAAATGCAATTTATTTGCTAGCATAAAATTTATTTGTCTCTCGAGTTTTTGAGGCTTCCATACATCATCGGCATCCAAAAAAGCAATATATCTTCCCTCGGCAATTGTTAAAGCTTTATTTCTGGCAATTCCGGCTCCGGCATTTTTTTCTTGTTTAAAGCATTTTATGCGGTTATCAAATTGAGATAGTTGTTCAACAATTTCAACGGTTTTATCGGAAGAGCCGTCGTCAACAATAATCATTTCCCAATTAGAATAAGTTTGATTTTGAACAGATTGAATAGTTTCTGCAATAAATTTTGCAGAGTTGTATGTTGGCGTAATTATGGATACTAAAGCATTCATTAGTATGCCTTTTCTTCACCTTTAAAAATATTAACCACAGTTTGAATAATTATTTTTATATCTAAAACAAAGGACCAATTTTCGATATAAAAAACATCAAATTTAATGCGATTAATCATGTCTTCGTCAGTTTCAATTTCGCCTCTAAACCCTTTTACTTGAGCTAATCCTGTGATTCCGGGTTTAACATAATGGCGGACCATATATTTTTTGACTTTGTTGCCATAGGCTTTGTTTTGAGACCAAAGGTGTGGTCTTGGGCCAACAACAGACATGTCTCCTACCAAAACATTGAAAAATTGTGGCATTTCATCTAGACTTGTTTTCCGTAAAAAACGTCCTATTTTGGTAACTCTTGGGTCGTTTTTAGAGGCTTCTTTTTCTGTCGTGTGGTTAATTTGCATAGACCTAAATTTATAGCAGAAAAATTCCTCTTCATCTAAACCAGGTCTGCCTTGTTTAAAGAAAACCGGTCCTTTTGATTCAAGTTTAATCAAAATTGCTAAAATTGGCATTAGCCATGACAATAAAAAAACAATCACAAAAAGCGAGAATACCAAGTCGAATATTCTTTTAAATGCTTTGGTTGTTGGTTCATGCAAAAGGGTTCGTTGCAATGAAAGTACCGGAAACATTTCGTAATAATCAATTTTCAAGTTTTTTGAAAAGATCTGTTTTGTATCCGGAATAAATTTAATTGTCTTGTTGTTTTCATCAGCAAATTCAACTAGATCTTTTAACTGTTCGTTTGTTATTTCGTTTAGCGAACAATAAATTTCATCAATTTTGTTTTCAATTACAAAATTTTTGATGTCGGCTACTTTTCCTTTAATAAGTTCGTTTACTTTTTTATCGGAGAAATAGCCAAAAAATCGATATCCATAATCGTTTCTTTTTTCAAAAAGTTCTTTTAGGTTTTTAGCTTCTTGAGTATACCCAATAATGATAGCATTTCGGTAATTACTACCGGTTATTATTCTATATTTTTTTAGATAATAAAATAACAAATACTTGATTAAAACTACCAAAACAAAGCTAATGCTCATGAAAATAGCGATGGCTTTTCCGCTAAAAATTGAGTCTTTTGCAAATGGAAAGTAGGCGATTACAACCAAACAAAAAACGATGAACTGTTTGAGTATTTTAGAAAAAATTTCTACCGGAGTTGTAAACCGATATATTTCGTAAAACCCAACAAAAAAGCTAATTAAGAGCCATGAAATAACCAAATAAGGTTCGAAAACGAGGAAATGTACACGGTGTTCTTGAAACAAAAGGAAAGCCAAAAAAATCACAACCAACAAGTCTAATAAAACACTTATTGGTCTGATATATTTTGAATATCTTCCTTTTTGAGCTGCTACCATTTTTTAGTGAATAAATCCGGAAAAGTCTTTGTGTTCTTCTTTTAAGAGTTCATCTGTAGAAAGCGTTTTAAAATAATCATAGGTAATTTTCATGCCTTGTTCTCTGGAAACTTTTGGTTCCCAACCTAAAATTTCTCTCGCTTTGGTTATATCCGGTTGTCTTTGTAATGGATCGTTGATTGGTAACGGATGATAAACTACTTTTTGCTTTGTTCCTGTTAATTTTATAATTTCTTCTGCAAAATCTTTGATGGTGATTTCGTCAGGATTTCCAATGTTTACGGGTAAATTATAATCTGATAGAAGTAATCTGTAAATTCCTTCCACTTGATCGTCTACATAACAAAACGAGCGAGTTTGCATTCCATCACCAAAAATAGTTAAGTCTTCTCCTCGAAGAGCTTGACCAATAAATGCAGGAATTACTCGTCCGTCATTTAATCTCATTCTTGGACCATATGTATTAAAAATCCGAACAATTCTAGTTTCTAAACCATGAAAAGTGTGGTAGGCCATGGTGATTGATTCTTGAAAACGTTTTGCTTCATCATAAACTCCACGTGGTCCGATGGTATTTACATTTCCGTAATATTCTTCTGTTTGAGGGTGAATCAGTGGGTCTCCATAAACCTCTGAAGTAGAGGCTATTAAAATTCTTGCTCTTTTTACTCTTGCTAAACCAAGCAAGTTGTGTGTTCCTAACGAGCCAACTTTTAGGGTTTGAATAGGGATTTTTAAATAATCTATCGGACTGGCTGGTGAGGCAAAATGAAGAATATAGTCTAATTTTCCGGGTACAAAAACAAATTTGGTTACATCGTGATGGTAGAATTCAAAGTTTTTTTCCTTAAAAAGGTGTTGAATGTTCTTTAAATCTCCGGTAATTAGATTATCCATCCCGATAACATAATATCCATCTGCAATAAATCGGTCACAAAGATGCGAGCCCAAAAATCCGGCTGCTCCAGTTATAAGTATTCTTTTCATATTACATTTTTTTTAGGGGCAAATACTCTTTTGCGTTAAAAAGACAGTAAAGCAAACTAAAAAACATCACGCCTCGCTGTCTCCACAAAAAAGATTCTGTCAAAAATAAACTTATCATGAGAATTGCGAAAGTAATTTGAACAAAATCTTTATTTTTTGTTGCATTTTTTAAATTTATTGCAAGCAAGAACACTAAAATTAAAAATCCAATAAAACCTAACTCGGCAAAGTTTTGAATATATTGGTTGTGGAAATTTTTATTTTGATAGCCTTCTTGGCTTTCATTTCCTCTAAAAACATCGTATTTTATGGCTTTTTCTTCCAATTTTTTGTAGGATGCGTTTAGCCCATATCCTTTCCAAAATACATTTTCTTCCTGAAAAAGTTCAAAAAACATTCTGGCTTGATACACTCGAAAAGCTGTTCCGGGGAAAAAGTCATTTTGCGAAAATTTTTCATTTGTCCAAGCTTCTTTGATGCTTAATACATTTATTCCATCTAAACTTTTATCAAGATCTACTACGGTGTGACTAATGCTTTTTTCTGTATTTGACTGAAATTCTGCTTTAAATCTATTTTTTATTTTTCCTACAAATAAAAACGAGCCTATAATTAATCCAAGAACGATTAAATTTCGCAATCTCATTTTGTGACCGCTTTTTGAAAAGAAGAAAAACTCAATTAAAACTAAAATAATAAAAACAATTATGATGTTTTTGGAAGACAAAAGAAATACAAACACAAAAAGTATTAAAGCAATACTTGTTTCTAGTTTAGATTTAATTTCTTTTGTGAAAAAGTAAAAAAAGGCAATGGAAACATAAACAGAAACGTGAATGGCGTTTACTTCTTTTGTAACCAATTCATGATAAAAAAACACATTTGTATCACCCGATAACAAAAATCTTACAATGGCCTTGATTAAATAAAAAACCACGTAAAGCACCATGGCGTAACTGTAGTATTTTATAATTTTTTGCCGTTGTTCTTTTGAAAACGGCTTCATAATCATAAAACATAGTGGAATTAGTAATAATCCAATTTCTTTAGGAATGGCTTTAAGCGTTGCTTTGGCATCTATGCTCCAGAAATAGGAAATTACCATCAGTAGAAAAAGTGCAATAAGTGGTAAAAGTGCGTATTGAAAATTAACCTTTATTTCTTTACTCTTTAGCAATAGCGAGACTAGAAAAACGCCTAATAAAACATTGTTAACTCCGTATGACATTGGAATTGTACAGAGTAAAAGCAAAAAAGGAATAAATGAAAAATGTTGCTTATTTTCCTGCTTTAGATCTTGCCATACATTGCTCAAAAAGACTAAGGTATTCTCCATTTATTTTATCCCAATTAAATTCGTTTACAATGGCTTCAAAGTTGTTTTGAATGAATTGCAAGTTATCATTTTTTTTGATAGTGAGCAGTAAATTTTTTACCTCTTCGGCATTAGCGAAATAATAACCGTTTTGTTTAATTATTCCTTTGTTAAAATCGTTGTTGTGAGCTAAAATTAATGCTTTAGACGCCATTGCTTCTAACAAAGAAGGGTTTGTTCCGCCCACAGAATGACCGTGAAAATATAATTTTGAGAAATACCGTAAATTATTGAGGTGTTCTAAGTTGTAAATTGCTCCCATAAATCTTATGGAAGAGTGATTTTGGTATCTATTTTTTAAATATTCACCGTATTTGGTATTGTGGTTTCCTACAACTAAAATTGGGGTTGAATCATTGCTTTTTACCACACCATCTAATACCATCTGAAGATTATTCTCGGGTTCAAACCGAGCCATAATCATGTTGAAATTTTCTTTTTGAACTTGATATTGTTCTAAAATAGTTTCGTTTGGATTGTTAAACGGATGTGCTCCGTAGGCAATGTAAGTGGAATCTTTTTTATATCTTTTTTTCAAAAATGTTTGAATTCCCAAAGAATCAGAAACTAAATAATCGCTGCTAATTGCCGCCAAACGTTCTGCAAACCGAAGAAATTGTTGCACAGGTCTGCTGTATTTAGAACGTCTCCACTCTACGCCATCCATGTTGGTTATGATAATTGGTTTTTGAGGAAGAAGAAAAAACCATATTGAATTACTTGTATATCCTAATTGCAAGATGATGTCAAAATCTCTTTTTCTAGAATCGATAATGCAATTATAATCATAAATAAACTGACCAAAAGTGCCATATTTGTATTCCGGATCGTGTTGGTGAATAATGTTTACACCATGAAATGTTTTTTCCTGAAATTTATGATTGTGTGAGTTATAGCAATATACGTCATGTCCTTTTTGAACTAGATAAACTGAAAAAAATTCTGCAAATTGTTCAAATCCTCCGTAATAGTTAGGTATGCCTCGGGTTCCGAGTATGGCTATTTTCATTTATTATTTCCTTTTCGCGGGCAAAAATAGGGAAAATATGATAAATGGATTGGTGTTCTCGCTATATATTATTAAATATGTTTAATGCTGTCTGTTATATTTTGAATATATTTTTCCAGCGAAAACTCGGCTAGGATTCTTTTTCTTCCGTTATCTCCTAACTTGACTCTTAAATCTGGATTTGATTTAAGTTTTAAAATAGCTTCGTATAGTTCTGCTTTGTTATTTGGTTCAACTAGAATTCCTGACTTATTGTGAACAATTATTTCTGTTAACCCTCCATGATTAGATGCTATTACAGGCTTTTGAGCAAGCATTGCTTCAGCAGCAACAAGTCCGAAAGATTCTGCTTCTGTTGATGGCATTACAGCTATGTCTGTATTTTTCCAAATAGCATTTAAATCGGATGTAAAAGGGATGATTTTGATTCTTTTTTCTAATTTATTACTAATAATTATTTCTTCAACTTCTTTTAAATAAAACTCTTGTCCAACAACCGGGGATCCAACAAACAAAACGTTAATGTCTTCTAATTTATCTAAATAATCTATAAATGTATTTAAAAACCACTTATGACCTTTTAATCTGCTTATTCTTCCAACTAACGTGATAACAATATCTGAACTTGAAAAGCCAAAATCTTCTTTATTTTTATATGATATGGAAGTTTCATTTGTTTCGATTCCATTGTGAATTACTATGCTTTTGTTAACAAGATTTGGAGCTCTTTGCGTTAGATTATTTTGAGTTGCGTAGGAATTACAAATCACTAAATCTGCATAACGCAGTAATAATTTTGGAAAGATGTTTGCGATACTCTTTGGGTGAACAATTATTTCATGAACATGCCAAATGTGTTTAATTTGACGTTTTCTAGAGTAAATCATTCCCAATAAAACGGCCAACGTATTTGAGTAAACAACATCAATAGTATATTCTTTGTTTATAGTGTCTAAAATGTTGATTGCCTTTTTATAATCTTTATAAAATTGAATCATGTTTTTAAAAGAAAACATATTTCTATAAAGTTTTAGAATAGGAGCAATTACAACTTTAATATTAATTTTTTCAAGTTCAGATTTTAAAGGTCCTTCATTAGGTAAAACAACAATTGGATTGAATAATAATCGGTCTAAGTGTGTCAATAACAATAATAATGTTTTGTCTGACCCATAAAGTTCTGAGGATTGATGAATAAAAAGAATGTTTTTCATTAATCAATTATTTTGTTAGTCTTTAAATGTAATTCTTTATAGCAAATTAGAAAACCTATAAAAATTGTTTTAGTGTCTACAGTAAAATAAAATCCCATAAAAACCCAATAAGAGAGAATTAAAAAAATACCAGTACCAAGTAACAAATAATTTAAGTTTTTAATTACCTCAATATCAGATTTTTTCATTCTAAAAAAGTAGAAAATAGAAAGTAACAACACAAAAACACCCAGCAGTCCTGACTTTAGAAAAATTGTCATAAAACCATTGTGTAAAAAAGGAATATATCGCATGTAGCTAGACTGAAGCCATACTTCTTTTTTTAAATCGATTGAGGATCCTAGTCCTTGACCAATCATGACATCTTTAATTCCGGCATTACCAACTTGTCTTATTGTTAAAATATTTTCATACGACCGATAATTATCATTAAAATCTTTCCAGTTTGAAACATCTATTTTTGTTTTAAAGGGTTCTATTGGTGCATTTTTAATTTTAAAAAGAAAAGCTTCTAATCCTTTTGCTCCTCGATTAGGATTATAAATATAAATCGCAGAATATCCTGTTAAAGCGACTAAAGTAATCGTTGTTAATACGATTATTGATCTCTTGTTTATTGCAAAATATCCTTTCATGGCAATAAATAAAATAGCAAACTGAATAAAGTTGGTTCTTGCCAAATAGAAAAGTCCGGATACAGTTATAATTGCTATAAACCATTTAATTTTTTTTAATGGTAAGTCTATTTGAAATTCTCTATGGAAAATTAATAAAATTAGAATATAAACCTCGTAATCACTAAAATATCCGGAATACTGTCTAAGTTCATGAATAGTTCTTACCGATCGGAACAAGACCGTATAGGCAACAATTAATAAATGTAGAATTGCAACTATAACACCTGTATAAATAGCAGTGTTTAAAGGCTTTTTTAAATGTGATTTGCACAATTGATAACCCACTAGCAAGCCTAAAATTGGTTTTAACAGATAGGCAATATCCCTAAAAAAACTGTATAGCTTAAAGTCCTGACCTGCTGTTGCAATGAGAGCGATTATAAAAATGAGTAAAAAAAAGCTAATTAATTTTAAAATAGAAAGAGAATATTTTGTTTTCACAGTCACTAATGCAGTTAAGGACCAAATAGCAAAAGTTAATTCATAATTATTTAAATAGGTAACCGCCACACAGGCAATAAACAGAAATTGATAAAGTAGATTTTTTTGTATTTTAAAACCCATATTAATCAATTGTTTTTAAAATTTTTGCCGGAACGCCCCCAATGACAACATTGTTAGGAAAAACGTCATTAACAACTGCTCCTGCTGCTACCACTGAATTGTTTCCAATTATTGCTCCGTCTAGAAAAGTAACTTTTGCACCAACCCACACATTATTTCCTATTTTTATTCCTTTAGAAGTAACTCCTTGTTCTCTAATTAATTTTGAACTATCAGAAAAAATATGGTTCTCAGAATGAAAACTTATATATGAACCCATTATAACATCATTTCCAATCTCTATTCCGCCGGCGGCTCCAAACTCTGTAAACTGTCCGATGGCTGAATGATTGCCCATTTTTAATCCTTTTCCGTATTTAGACATATGGCTGGTTGAGCTTAGTGTTGAAAAAGCACCAATTTTTACGCAATCACCTAAGATGATTTTTTCTGAAGAAAACCCGTCTATAATGCAATGTTTATCAATAGTAACGCTTTTTCCAAAATCAATATTTTGAGAATTAAAAATTTTTGTGTTGCTTCCTATAAAAACCTTGTTTCCTGTTTTCAAAAAGCCTCTAATTAGCATTATGATTCTTCTTGTAAGTACAGAAATAATAAGCTTTTGAGGAATTCTAGCATCTACAACATAGTCTTTTCCTGAATTATTTAATAACTTTTGAAACAAGTTCTTTATCATAAAAGCTTTTTAGATTTCTTTAGTTTGTAAAGATAAAAAATAATAATCACTAAATCTGTTGCTATTAAAGAATAAAAAACGCCATATACTTGAAGTTTTGGTAATAAAACGATGATTGTAATTAAATTTATTATTACCATAATTGAAGTTAATCTAACATAAAAAAGGTTATAATTTAATGCTAAAATTAATTGTTTAAGCGGTATAGAAACGGCTAAGATTAACGGTATAAAAACAGCTACTTGCAATAAATTGCTTAAAACATATCTATTTGTTGGATTAAAATAGGAGACAATTTCATAGGAAAAAATGTAGAATAGAACCATTGCAATTGTAATTACTATTAAATTGGTGCCATTATAAATAATCCAGTTTTTAATTCCTTTTTTATAATTGAATTCAACTAAAAAACAAATTTTAGGAAAGACATAATTAAAAAATAAAAAGATATACGTTTTAAAGATTACTATAACCTGTTCAACAATTCGGTATTGTCCGGCCATTAAGTTGTTTCCAAAATAACTTACTAAAACCACAGGAGCATAGAGTTGTAATGAAACAAAAATTTGTGAAGAAAACATTGAAAAGTCATTTCTAATGTGTTTTACAACTTCATCTTTTTTAACAAATAAAAAGGAAAACTGATGTTTTTTTACAACCAAAACAAATAGTATGAAATTAGAAACAATCATACCAATTCCCCACCACATGTTGATGTATATATAGTCTGACTCGTTTTTTATTGTTAGAAAGATACCAATAACATAAATAGTTTTTGAAATTACATTTAAAACCGTAATCCATTTAACGTTTTCAATTCCTTGTAAAAACCAAGTTGGGTTGATGAATTGTCCTAATAAAACTAAAAGGCCAAGAAAAAACATTTTACTTTCTGATTGAAAATAAGGAAATGATAAAAAAACGGCACTGGTTACAATTAAAACAACAATTAAAATAACTGCTTTTACAACATATGTAGTTGTAAAAATTTTATTTAAAGCTATAGGATTATCTCTGTTAACCGAAACTTCTCTGAGGCCAATTATATCTGATCCATAATCTACAAAAACGATTAAGAAAAATGCAATTGCCATTCCAACGGCTGTTTTTCCAAAATTTTCTTCGCCACAAACGGTTACTATATAAGGAATAACCAATAATGGTGTAACTAAATTAAACAACTGACCAAAACCGTAAATGCCTAGTTTTTGGAATTGCTTGTGGAATAGTATTTTCTTCAGCAATTGAACCATTTAATTTTCAGATTTATCAGTATACAACTGATTTAGTTTTCTGTATAACTTATCACCATTAGGATATAAAGAAGGCCCTATGATCTGGTTCTTCTCTTTTCTTTTTAAACTTCCGGTAAGTTTATTGATAGTTGTGTTAGAATCATCTACTCTAAACAAATAATAAATTTCTTCTCCTTTTGCGGTAAAATCTTTGCCTTTGTATGAGAATTTCATCTCGTTAACAATAATTTCGGGTTGTTTTATATTTCTACCGAAATCTAATCGTATTTGTTTGGGTTGGATTGTGTCGGGAAAAATAATTTGAATTTTTTGGTTTTTTTTATTGCCTTTCACTTTTATCCAAAAAGAACGTAGATCATCAAAGCGAATAGAGTTTGAATTTGAGTAATATATATTTATAGAATCAGACTTTTGAATTACAACATCCATATCTAATTCTAACGATTTATGTTCCGTTGTGTAAGTACAGCTTACGAACAAAAAAAAAACCACAAAAAAATACGTCACTTTAATCATAATAAAAAATTTGTTACGTAAATGTAATTGATTTTAAAGATAAAAAAAGTGAACTTTCGTTCACTTTTGATATTATTTATTTGTTGTAATTTCTTTTATCTTATCAATTGTTAATTGAGTGGGATAATAATAAGGTGTTTTATAAACTCCTTCTTTAGATAAGATTGTCATTGTTCCTTTAGCGTCATCTGTTTTGGTAACAAACTGCTCGTCTTTAATGAAGTAATTAAAGAAATCTGAGCCTTTAATTTCAATTTTATTACCAAAATAATCAACTTTAATATTTTTAATCACAACTGAATCTTGATTTTTTAAACCAAAATCTAAACGTATGTGAGTTGGCACTTTTTCTTCGCTCAATTTAAAGGCTATCATTTCTTCTTTTCCACCTTTTATTCCGTGCCATACCGCATTAATATCTTCAAATTTTGATGTTCCATCTTCCGAAAAATACATTGCAAAATCATCTGTTTTTGAGGCCAATGCTTCAACTTCAACACTAAAAAACTCATTAACATTTTTTACTACTTCTTCTTTTTTTTCGTCTTTTTTATCACCACAAGAAACCAAAGTAGTCATTGCTGCTACTAAAAGCACTAAAAATTTATTTTTCATTTTTTTAGATTATTTTTATTGTGCAAATATATTATTTTTATCTTCTAATTGTTTTTTTTAATTGAATTTTTGAAATTTGAAGATTTCGGTCCAAATTGTCTTTTGCAAAATCGTTAATGAATTCAATTTCTATTTGAAAACTGTTTGCATTAACATTTACATATTCAAATTTATAAGGGGTCAATTTTTGTTCTGACACCTCAATTTCTGCCAAAATTTTTGAATTTACTGACACTTTGAATTTAGCGTTTTCGTTATTGATTTTTGGGTTTGGAAAACTCTTTGCTACGATTTCTAATTCATAACTTCCTGATTCTAAATTTATTTTTGGTGAGATAGATTTTGAATTTTCAAAGAACCATAGATTTCCACTTCCATCAAATTGTGCATTGCTAAACTGATTTAGTTTAAAAATAACTTGATCTGTTTTTTTGGCCTTTTTTGAAACATAGTATCTAGCCCAGCAATCATGCAACTCTATTGTTCTTTCTAAGATAAAATTTTCGTTTAAAAATTGTTCTGTTTCTGGTGCAACAGCATATGGTCTAGAATTTCCATCTAAATACCAAAAATTTTCTTGTTCAATTGAATTTGTTTTAATATCATTAATGTGATTGTCTAAGTTTTTTTCATATACATTTTTAATTTTATTTTCCCTATCTAAATAATATGATAGCAGCCAGCCCCAATTTGAGACAATAGTTTCATTGTTTTGATTTAATGCCAGAACCTCTTGAGACAAATCATTAAATTGTGCCTTAACTCTTGTTGTATAATAGTTCTTTTGAAGAAATATTTCATTTGAAAAGAGCAGTAAAACGATTAAAACAAACATTGTTTTTAAATATTTGTTTTTAAACAAATCGATTACAAATGCTAGTGTTAAAATAAAAGCAGGAACAAGAGAGATCAAATATCTATTTAATATTAATGAAGCTTCGCCTTGTGATTTTAAAAGAATGAAAACGAAAAAAAAGCAAACCCAAGTAAATATTATTAATGAATTTAAAAATTCTTGTTTTATTTGAGGATCTTTTCTTGTGTTTTTTATGCAGTAAATACAATAGCCAAAAATAAAAACTAAAGATAAAATAATGGCATAATAAAGTGAAATTATTCCACCAGATATTGTTATTAAAACTTGGTTCACATAATCAAAAGTTGGTTTTTGAACCCAAAAAGACTGAATGTCTGAAACTTTAGATACTATTTGATAAACTGGCGAAAAAACAGCCAATGTAACTACTCCGGTTATAAATGTATACTTTACAAATTCAATCTTTTCTTTTTTATCCGAAATAATAAAAAATGCAATAATGATAATCAAAAAAACACTAATAACGTTAACAATTCCTATTGGATGAGCATTTGTTATTAAGCCCAAGAATATTCCAAGTAGTATTGCGTTTTTTAAATTTACATTTTTCAAAAATAAAACAAGCCTATAAAAAGACAGAATAATAAATAAAATCATTAAGGAATAAGATCTGCCTTCTTGCGAATATTCTATATGGAATGGTTGTAGAGCTAGAAAAATTGCTGCAATATATCCAAAATTCTTGCCTTTCATTTCTTTGCCCAAAAGATAAATGCTAAAAACAGCTAATACTCCGCTAATAGCTGAAAGTAAACGTATTGAAAATAATGAGTGTGAAAAAATGGTTCCAAAAAATTGAATTAAAATGAAATAAAAATGTGGGATACCTTCTCTCCACATAATTACATGGTGTAATTCTTTGAAAGTTAAATTAGGATCACCCTCTTTTAAAGTATGTAATTCGTCTAGCCATGCTCCTTGAAAATCAAGTTTGTAAAATCTTAAAACTATAGAAATTAATAAAATAGAGAGTAAAATAACATCAAGCCTAAAATTCTTTAATTTATTGTTCAAATTAATATTGATATTAATATTCATCATTCTAAAATTTGATTAATAACCGTTTGTGTATCTAGCTCATAAAAAAGAGGCAATCTCAATAAAGTATCTGTAAAATTATCTGTGTTAGGTAGTAATCTTCCATCGTGCTTTTCTATATAATAAGGACTTGAATGTAAACTGATGTAATGAAAAACCGGGTGCGTATTTTTTTCTTTTAATTTATTTATTATCTGCGAACGCTGTTCTAAGTTTTTACAAAGGATGTAAAACATGTGTCCGTTATTTGTTGCATAATCTGGAATTAATGGTAATTGAATTTCATTGGCTGTTGCCCATTTTTCTAATTGCAATTTATATTCTTGCCAATGTGATTTTCTTTTTTGTTGGATGTCTTCTAAGTTTTCTAATTGTGCCCATAAAAAAGCGGCAATTATTTCTGATGGTAAAAACGAACTACCAATATCAACCCAACCATATTTATCTACTTCGCCTCTAAAAAACGCGGATCGATTGGTTCCTTTTTCCCAAATAATTTCGGCACGTTCTATAAATTGTTCATCATTAATGGCTAGCATTCCACCTTCGCCTGAAATGATATTTTTGGTTTCGTGAAAAGAAAATGCAGCTAAATGTCCAATAGAACCAAGTGCTCTTTTCACTCCGTCTTTACCAGTATAGTAACTATCTATTGCTTGAGCGGCGTCTTCAACCACAAATAAATTGTGTTTTTTTGCCAATTCCATAATGGCATCCATATCACATGCAACACCGGCATAATGAACAGGAACAATTGCTTTGGTTTTTGGGGTAATTAATGCTTCTAATGAGCTACAATCCATATTTGGATGATTAGGCAAACTATCGGCAAATACTATTTTTGCACCACGTAAAACAAAAGCATTAGAGGTAGAAACAAAAGTATATGAAGGCATAATTACCTCATCTCCTTCTTTTAAATTAATCAAGATTGCAGCCATTTCTAAAGCATCTGTGCAAGATGTTGTTAGCAATGCTTTTTTGAAACCAAAATTATTTTCAAAAAATGCTTGGCATTTTTGAGTATACTTTCCGTTTCCAGATATTTTTCCCGAAGCAACTGCGTCTGAAATATACACTGTTTCTTTTCCTGATAAATAAGGTTTATTAAATGGAATCATTTTATTTTATAAATTTTGCCGGATTACCTAAGTATAGTCCTTTTTTAATTATGTTTTTCACTACTACCGTTCCTGCTCCTATTGTAGTTTGACTTACAATGCCGATACGTTCTTTGATAGACGTGTTAATACCTATAAAACATTCTCTTTCAATTGAGCAAAAACCTGCTATTGAAACGGATGGAGCTAGAAAACAACTCGATCCTATAACTGTATCATGTGCAATAGTGCAATTCAAATTGAGTAGTGTGTTGTGTTTGATAATTACTTTTTTATCAATCACACATTTCGGATAAATAACACACCCTTCTTCAATAATAGCTGATTCATCAACCCAAGATGTTGAATGAATTATTTTTCCGAATTTTACTTTATTTTTTAATGATAAATATTTTTCTTCTCTTGCTTTTAAATGATTATATCCAATGCCAATTATAATTTCGTCAAAAAGTTTGTTATTAAAATCAGAAATTAAATCGCTTGTGTTTCCATTAATTTCCTCTCCAACATTAAAATCATCATAAAAACAGACTTTACTGTAATGATTGTCTTTTAAAGCAAAGTTTGCAATCTGTTTTCCAAGTTCTCCTGCCCCTAAAATTGCTAAAACTTTATTCATATATTTTCTTAATTATGGCATTTGGTCTTCCTTGTACTTGTTTAAATATTTTGAAAATATAAATACCTATTAAGCCTAGAAAAGTTGAAATAATTCCTAAAATTAAAACATTAATTGCAACAATTGATGTCCAACCTAATTGTACTTCGTCTTGATGAACTATCTTTTGAAAAGCCAAATACATTAAAAAAAGAAAACTAAAAAAAGAAATTGATACACCAATATAAAACAGCCATTCTAGTGGTTTTCCGGAAAATGAAGTTATTGCTTGTAACATCAATTCGGCTCTTTTCTTTAATGTATAGGTGCTTGCTCCTTCTCTAAATCCTTTTTTAACCGGAATCCCTTTTTGATTAAATCCAACCCAATAAAACATTCCGCCCATAAACAAATTTGCATCTTGCAAACGCAGTAATTCATTTACATATTGCTTGGTCATTAATCTTTCTGTAAGGATATTATGTGGTATTTTTGTGTCAGATAATTTATTGATTAAAATCCAAAATAGATTTCCTGTTTTTTTCTCAATAAAATTTCCTTTTCTTGCTTCTTGATAACCATAAACAACATCTAAAGTACTGTTATTTTTAATTTCATCATAATATTCGATTAAAACACTTGGAGGTGTTTCTAAATCATTATCAATCAAAAAAATATAGTCTCCTGATGCATAATTCAATCCTGCCTGAATTGCATAATGATGGCCAAAATTTCTGGATAAATCTATAATTTTTATTTGTGAAATTTCTTTTTTTCTTTCTAATAAATACGCGACAGAATCATCTGGAGAACCATCGTTTACAAATACTAGTTCAAAATCATGAATTTTAATTTTTTCAATAGTGAACAACATCTCTTCTAGAAATGTTTCTAAAAAAGGTTTTGACTTATAAAGTGTTGTTACTACTGATAGTTTCATATTAATTCAATTTTTTTGTTCGCTTTATAGATTAAATAACCTGACCTTTCATTGCTATTTGTAATATTTTGCAAGGTTGTGTTCTGAATTTCTTTTTGAATATCAAATTCGTTTTGTTGACTAAAATAAGGTAAAATTTGCTTTGTTTCATTACATAAAAAATAAACACCCGAAAAGGCATTGTTTTTTAAAATTGGTCTTTCAAATTTTCCTAAAGCAATAGTTATTACACCTTCTAAAAAATCGTATCCTGTAGATAATTGAACTAAATGAGAGCCTATAAAATCACCACCCATTCTTGCTCCAACTTCAATAATGTAAACTTCTCCTTTTGATGTAATCTTAAATTCAGAATGTCCTGCTCCAAAATTAATGTCTAGTGCATTTAAACATAAAATAGTTTCTGTTTTTAGTTTTTCTTGTATTTCTTTTGATAAACTAGAAGGTTGATGATGTGCTAATTCTACAAAATGTGGTGGTCCTGTTGTAATTTTGTCTGTTATTGCTAAAACGGTGTGCTCTCCATTGATTGAAATGGTTTCTACGCTAACTTCTTCTCCTTCTATAAATTCTTCAACAATGGCTTTTTTACAAAAAGATTCGTTTATAGCATAATTTATTGCTCTAGGCAATTCATCTTCCAACAGTACCTTTGTTACGCCTCTGCTTCCCGATCTGTCTAATGGTTTTACAATAAGAGGAAATTTAAATCCCTCAATTGTAACTTTGCTGTCTGTGGCCTCGATAAATTTTGGAATAGAACAATTTCCTTTTTCAAAAGCCTTTCTCATTTCCCATTTGTTTGTAGAAACTAATGATGAATGAAAACTATTTGAAATTAAATTCATTTTTTCTGCAACATAACAAATCGTTGGCACCGCCATGTCTGTAGCAATTGTTGTAATTCCGTCAACATTAATTTCTATACATTTTTTTAAAATTTCTTCTTTTTCTAAAATTGAAATGGGATAAAAATAATCTGCAATTTCTTTACATATTGCACCTTCCGGCCAAGCAAAACAATGCGTTTCAATTCCCATTTGTTTAGCTTTTTCTACTAATGGAAGTTGAAGATAACTTGCTCCTATGATTGCTAATTTTTTCAAATTGTTATAAATACTTTAATAATCTTACTCTACTCTAAATTCGATAAACTTCCGTTTTGCAAATCTTGTAAAACCCATCGTTATAATAATTTCTAAGTTAATATTATTAAATTCAGAGATTATTTTAGATTGATTGAACTTCGTTGGAGAATTTATAAATATCTTATTTGATGAATTCTAGTAGTAAAAATATTAATCAAAACTTCTGCTAAATTACGAATGTTTCTTGGTGTGCTAATCGGAACATTTGTAATAGATAATTTATACCGTTTATGGGCTAAACGAAAGATGGTTTTCATAAAATTGTTGTCAAATTGAGAATAAAACCTTGAGTTTAGTATGATGGTATGTTTTTATCATGTTTAGTGAATTAAGTAGAAATAATTTTAAATCTTTTACAAAATCTTTTTTTATAATTCAATATATCCATCAATAGTTAGAAATTCTACTGCAGAATTGAAAGCTAAATTTACAATTATCAGAATAAATATTATAGTTTTCAAATATACATTTTGTTGCCATTATTTTAGTAAAAAAACATTAAATAAAATTTAACTATTTTTGCAAAATTCCTACCAATTAAATATTTACTAATGAAATTACAAAAAGCCATCTTAATCGTTAGTTTTTTGATCTTTTTTTTAAATTTAAAAGCTCAAAACATTGTTATCAATGAAATAATTACATCTAATTCTTCGGTTAATACAGACGATGACGAGAGTTATGAAGATTGGGTTGAGCTTTATAACACAGGAACGGAAAATATTAATCTTTTAGGCTACGGATTATCGGATAATGACAATCTCTTTAAATGGGTTTTTCCAGACTATTCTATTCAACCCGGAGAACATTTACTCATTTGGTGTTCAAATAAAAACAGAACCAATCCGGAATTTCCTTTACATACTAATTTTGCAATTAGTGCTGGTGGAGAAACTATTACGCTTACTTTTCCTGACGGAACAATTGCAGATCAAATTCCTCCGGTTGTTATTAATCAAAACTATAGTTATGGTAGAGCAACAGACGGAAATAGTGAATTTATAATTTTTCCTATTCCAACGCCAGGATTAACCAATTTTTATCAAGAAGGAACCACAACGCTTTCTCCTCCTTTATTTTCTGTAGAAAGTGGATTTTATAGCAATGAATTTACCTTAAACATTACTCATCCAGATCCTGATGTAACAATAATTTATACAACAGATGGATCTGTTCCGGATGAAACAAACATTACAGGTACTGCTTATCAATACAAAAATATATATCCTCAAAATCCGGGAGATGGATTTGGAGTATTATTTAATCAATCGTATACTTCTCATAATTATATTAATCCTCTTGTCATTAGTGATCGTACTCCCGAGGATAATAAAATTTCAAGCATTTCAACTACAAATTCATCCAACCCAACTTATTTGCCCGAATTTCCGGTTTTAAAAAGTAACGTAATTAGAGCTAAAGCAATTAAAGACAATGCTGTAAGTGAAATAATTACAAAAAATTACTTTTATACTGCTGAAGATGCTAATATTTTTACTTTGCCTGTAGTTGCTCTAAATGTTAACGATGATTTACTGTTTGATTATGAGCAAGGGATTAATGTTGCCGGTAAAGATTATGATGATTGGCGTATTCAAAATCCAAATTTAATTACATCATTTTATAACGCAAATTTTGAGCGTAGTGGTGACGAGTGGGAAGTAAATGCTCAATTTAGTTACTATGTAAACCAAGAAGAAGTACTTAATCAAGGCGTTGGTATACGAATTCATGGCGGTCAAACACGTAAATATCCTAGTAAATCATTGCGTATTTATGCACGCTCCGAACTTGGTGAAGAAAGTTTAGATTATCCTTTTTTTGAAGATTTAGCAGACGAAAGTTTTAAGCGGTTAATTCTCAGAAATTCTGGTAATGATTTTGCTACAACCTATTTCCTTGATGCGTTTATTCATAAATCTGTTAATCACCTTAATTTTGAGACTCAGGCATACCAGCCTACTATTACCTTTTTAAATGGAGAATTTTGGGGTATTTTAAACATGAGGGAACGCTATGATAAACACTATTTTAAAAGAGTTTTTGACATTAATGATGATGAAATTGACCATGTTGAAATCTCAGGTTTGTATGAAGCTAAAGAAGGTGATTTAGATCATTATTTCTCTATGCTAAATTTTGTTGAAACCAATTCTTTAGTAACTGATGAAAATTTCAACTACATAACAACACAACTAGACCCTGAAAATTTTGCCGATTATCACATTACTGAAATTTATGTGAACAACTTAGATTGGATGTACAATAACGTTGAGTTATTTCGTAAAAAAACGTTGCAATATACTCCCGATTCCCCATATGGTCATGATGGTAGATGGCGATGGATTTTGAAAGATACAGATGTTGGATTTGGTTTGGCTGGATCACATCAAGACAACACATTGGCTTTTGCTAAAGGCAGTATTACCTCCAATAATCCATACCCTGCTTGGTCTAGAACATTATTTGTGAAAATGCTTGAAAATGAAAGTTTCAAAAATTATTTTATAAACCGATTCGCAGATTTATTAAACACAACATTTTTACCATCTCGGCTTGAGCCACTATTTTATGAAATGAAAAATAATATTTCCGAAGAATTTCCTAAACATAATGAAAGATGGAATATATTCGAAAATATTCAAACATGGCATGACTATTCTTCTGCAATTATTAATTACGCCTCTCAACGACCTACTTATCAAAGAAATCACATCAGAGAAGAATTTGGAATTACCGAAAACATAAATACTTATTTATATGTAAGTAATCCTGATCACGGCTACATCAAAATAAACACCATCGAAATTCTGCCAACCACACCTGGCGTTCAGGAAAATCCGTATCCATGGTTGGGTATTTATTTTAAAGATATTCCAATTACACTAAAAGCCATTGCAAAACCCGGTTATGTTTTTAGTCATTGGACGGGAGCTTCAGTGAGTCCGGAATCAGAAATTACTGTCATTCCAAACGCCAATATTCAACTTACGGCTCATTTTATTCCTTCGGAAGAAACCGCTGAAGAGGCTCCCATTTATTTCTGGGTAATGAATAATTCTGTCCCTAATGATACAGCTTTAACTCAAATTAATGCTTCTTTTGAAGTTCCGGCAGAAGGTTTGCTACGATTTGAATCTTGCTTGGAAGGTTATCCTTTTGACAGTTCGCATCCAAATTGGCGAAAAGCTTCGATGGAACGCAGAAATAGCCCAACTATTCTAAATTATATTCCTGAAGCCAATGATGATGTTCCTTTTGAATCGGCCAATATGAGAGGTTTACAAATCAAACAACCTTTTCAACATAACGGTTTAGAAAACCAACTAATTTTTGAATTTTCAACTTTTGGGTATCAAGAAATTTTGTTCGGTTTTGCTGCCAAAGATGAAAATGCAGCCGATGCTATTTTAATTGATTATTCGATTACAGAAAACGTTCCTGTTTGGACAACTACCGGATTAACCTCAACTTCTTTGAATTTGTCTGATGAATATCAATTATATGAAGTTGATTTTTCTTCGATTGAAGCGGTGAATAATAATCCAAACTTAAAAATTCGACTTCGTTTTGAAGGTGAAAATATGACCCAAGACAATGGCGATCGTGTAACTTTTAATAACTTTAGTGTTAAAGGTACTCCAGAAACTTTTGCTATAGGCGATCCAATACCTGCTCTTCAATTCACTATTTATCCGAATCCGGTTTCGGAAGAATTGTATATTGTTCATGGATACAACGAAGTAGATTATAAACTATTTTCAGTGGATGGAAAATTGGTTCAAAACGGTATTTTGAATGGTTTAAAAATAAATGTATCCAATCTTCAAAAAGGACTTTATATTCTTCAACTGGAAGTGGATGGGAAGAAAGAAACTAAAAAGATTGTCAAAAAATAATAAGAATAATAGCAAACAAAAGTCCAATGAAAATACTAAATCATTGGACTTTTTTGTTTTTTTCGAATTAGAAAATTATATGTTTTTTAAACTTACTTCCCAATGTTTAACCTCAACTCCAAAAGCATTTTTAATCTTCGTTTTATCCAAAACACTGTATGCTGGTCTCTTTGCCGGAGTTGGAAAACTTGTGGTTGGAATGGGTTCTACATTAATTTTAATGTTATTGAATTCAAATATTTTTTTAGCAAATTCATACCAGCTACATTGACCTTCGTTGGAAAAATTGTAGATGCCGAAAAGGTTGGAAGTTGGAAGTTGGAAGTTGGAAGTGCAAATCTTTACCAAAACTTCTGCTAAATCGACAGCATTTGTTGGTGTGCCAATTTGATCATTTACAACTGATAATTTATCTCTTTCAGAAGCCAAACGAAGCATGGTTTTCATAAAATTGTTACCAAATTGTGAATAAACCCACGATGTTCTGATGATGAAATGCTTTTGCCACGTTTCTTGAATGGCTTTCTCACCGTCTAATTTTGTTTGACCGTAAACGCCGTTTGGGTTTGGAGTATCTTCTTCAGAATAGGGCGAATCTTTTGTTCCGTCAAAAACAAAATCAGTGGAAATATGAAGCAAAATAGTGTGAAACTCTTTACAAACCTCAGCCAAATTTTTTGCTCCAACGACATTGATTAAATGGGCTTTTTCCGTTTCACTTTCTGCTTTGTCAACAGCGGTGTAAGCGGCAGTATTTATGCAAAATTTAGGTTTAAAATGTTCAAAAATCAGTTTAATATTGTTCAGGTTTGTAATATCTAACTCTTTAGAATCACAAAAAACAAATTGAACATCTGGATAGCTTGAAGCAATAAATTGTAGAGCTTGCCCCAATTGTCCACCAGCACCTGTTACTAAAACTACCATGCTTTTTTTGCGTTTTCTAACGTTGGTAAAAATTTGTCTTTTTCTGAAATAATCAGTTTTTCGGCTTCAAAATTCCAATCAACTCCAATGGTTAAATCATTAAAAATAATTCCTCCTTCTGAGTCTTTATTATAGAAATTATCACATTTATAGAAAAAAGTAGCCATTTCGCTTAAAACTAAAAACCCATGTGCAAAACCTCTTGGCACAAAAAATTGTTTCTGATTTTCGGCAGACAATACCACCGCTTCATACTGTCCGAAAGTTGCAGAACCGGGTCTAATATCAACAGCAACATCCAACACTTCACCTTGAATTACACGTACTAATTTTGCTTGTGCAAATTCACCTGTTTGATAATGCAACCCTCTTAAAACTCCTCTGGCGGAAAAAGATTGATTGTCCTGCACAAAATGTACGGATTGTTCTATGGCGTTTTGAAAAGTTCGTTCGTTAAAACTTTCCATAAAATAACCGCGTTCGTCTTGAATTATTTTTGGCTCTATAATAAAACAACCTTTGAGTTTGGTTTCTATAAATTTCATAAAATTAATGTGTCAAGTTGACAATTAGTCAATTTTGCAATTTAAATTAAACCCATTAAATGAGTTCCGTAGCCACTTTTTAGTAATGGTTCTGCTAAACTTTTAAGCTGATTTGCATTTATAAATCCCATTTTATATGCGGCTTCTTCGATTGCTCCAATTTTTAAACCTTGACGTTCTTCAATAACTTGCACAAATTGACCGGCTTGCATTAACGATTGAAACGTTCCGGTATCTAACCAAGCTGTTCCTCTGTCTAAAATACTAACCTTCAAATTTCCGCGGTTTAAGTATTCTTTGTTCACGTCAGTGATTTCCAGTTCTCCTCGATGACTTGGTTTTATGTTTGCGGCGATTTCCAGGACACTATTATCATAAAAATAAATACCGGGCACTGCAAAATTTGATTTTGGTTGTGTAGGTTTTTCTTCGATTGAAAGTACTTTTCCATTCGCATCAAAATCAACTACTCCATATCGTTCAGGGTCGTGCACATGATAGGCGTATATGATTCCTCCATCCGGATTATTGTTTGCCTGAAGTAATTCGGCCAAACCGGTTCCGTAAAAGATATTATCGCCTAAAATTAAAGCCACTTTGTCATTTGCAACAAATTCTTTTCCAATAATAAATGCTTCGGCCAATCCGTTTGGATGTTCCTGAACTGCATATTCAAATCTACAACCTAATTTGCTTCCATCCCCCAAAAGCTGACGAAACAAAGGCAAATCATGCGGTGTTGATATAATTAAAATTTCATTAATCCCTGCCCACATTAAGGTTGACAAAGGGTAATAAATCATTGGTTTGTCATAAATTGGCATTAATTGTTTACTAACAGCCAATGTTAATGGGTGTAAGCGTGTTCCTGAGCCTCCGGCTAAAATTATTCCTTTCATTTTAGCTGTTTTTTTGTGCGTTTTTTAATGCTTGTTTTCTATAAAAACTTACTACTACTTTGAAAGAAATAAACAAGAACAATAATATAAATGGAATCACAAATTTCATTTTTCCATTTGTTCCTTTCATGTTCTTATCATTCAAAATAACACTACTTTCTTTTATTATTTTATCAAGATTTACTAAGCTAATTCTCAAATTAGCCTGCTCTCTAATTAATGCTTCTTTTGTTTGAATAACATCATTTAATTGCGTGTTTTCATTAAAATAAACTAATTTATCACTGTGGTTAGTATTCGTTCTGTTTTTAAATTGATTCATTAAACCATCAATTTGAGATATGGTTGAATCATTTGCTTTCATCTTTATTTGAATATTGCTTAAATATTCTTTTTGCAACTGTTTGAAATACTGACTTTCATTTAAATAGTTTAAAATTGGTTCAACGGTTTCTTTTTCTGCTGTTAATTTTGAAGTTGTAAATGAGATTAAATGAAAAGGATAATTTTTACTAGTGAGCTTGTTTTCAACCACTTTATCAATATTTCCGTCTTCTGCCAATAATTTTATAAGTTCGAAGTTTTCTTTGTTATTTTCGATAAATTTATAAACATCAATTATTGGTTTTATCTCTATATTATCAAATTTTTGTGTGTTTTTAATGCCAATTTCCTTGAGATAAACCGTATCTGCTTCGTTAATTTTGGATTGAATAAGATCTATTTTTGCATATAAATAATCTGTACTTCCAAAGTTGGGCGAAACAATAACCTGATGATCAAACGACTTTACTTTTTTATCTAAATAAAATCCAATTCCAACACCCACTATAATGAGAATTAGAAGTAGAATAAAATTATTTTTGACGAATAGAATGAACCTAAAAAGCTTATTCAGTAAACTTTCATAAATACCATTTACTTTTTGAGCTATTTGTGCTAAGTCTATTTCTTGATTATCAGAATTGATTGGTGAGTTTGAGCTCATACTTGTTTATTTAGAATTAAAAATTTGTTCTAATATTTTGATAGTAATTAAATACGTTGGCTTTACACCAGTTGTACCTAAACCTCCTGATGCCAATGTACTTCCGGTTTCCAATGGATTATCTGAAGCATAATATGCATAACGTACTTTTACATTTTCAGGTATACTTTTCCTAATTTTTGAAGCAGATTGAATAGCTTTTTGATAATAAGCTCCTTCCATCTCCAAACCAATAACTCCCCAGGTAGATTCGTGGAAAAACTTTAATAAATCTTTGTTTTGAAGCGATGTTCCTAAAACGGTGACCATTGGTCCGGCAAAAACAGGAATATCATTGCCATAAAACATATTGGGTGACAATTGATTTTCAAACGGATAATTATCGCCTGTTCCTTCGTTAATGTGAGCAGATGGAATCATAATATCGCCTTTTCCTCCTTGAAGAATTCCGGCTTTTCCCATGATAGAAACCGATTCTACATTTAAAAAAGTTTGATTGTTATTTTCTTTAAATGCTTTCAACAACTCGTCGATGGTTTCATAGGCTTGTTCTCCAAATGCATAATCCATGACAATTAAAACCGGTTGCTGCTTACCGATTTTTGCCTTTGGAAAGGCTGTTTTAGAAAAATCTATTTTTGCCGTATCAAAAACTTGCACATCAATATTTGTTCCCGACGTGTCTAATAAAGAAATCATACCGCTTTTTAAAGCTATATCTTCTACTTTACTGCGTAATTCATTGGCTCCTGATTTACTTAATTCTTCATAAATAAAGAAATCGGGTTTGTCTTTGAATTTCGTTTTTAAAACGTGTGTAGCAAAAATTGAATTCATCACACTGTGCATATTGGCACTAATAATGTGAATAGGTCGATCTAACAAATCGTTATCTTTCAACACATTTTTAATGCGGGTTGCCCAAAATTCGCCGTGAATATGATGTCCTAAACGTTCTCTCAAGATTGGACTGAAAGTGATGGTTCGTTTGTTGTTATCTACCACTTCTTCGATGGCTATTTTTCCCAACCAATAAATAATGTGTAAAAAACGATCAGGTTTTTCGGTTGTTCCAAAGGAATCATAAATATCTAAAACTTCAGAAAAACTTCTTCCTAATACATTCGAAGCGTGCGAAATTGCTTTTTCTTTATCAATTTGAGATAATTTTTTGCCTTGTAAAACATAATATTCTACTTTTTGCCAATCGCGAGTCACTTCAAACTGATTTTCATCCAATAAAACGCGGTCTTTTATTTTATGTGATTCGATAAAAATAAACGTCAAGTGTGTTAAAATATCATAGATATCTGAACGTCCACGGGTAATTTCCACGTTCATTTGTTCTTCGTCTATTCGATAGCAATTTCTTCGTCTTTTTGGAGGAACAATTGCTTGAAAATGCGATTTTGAATAACCTTCGTCTGAAGTTAAATTGATGTAACGGCATTCTTCAATTCCGATAGGAAGTCGTTCGATAACGTATAATAACCCGTTTAATTCTACTTTTTCTTCGGCAATGGTTCCATAGATTTCCGGACGCAATTGCAATAATGCCTCACGCAACGTTTCACCAGAAACACCCATTGGTTTATAGAAACCTCGGTTGAACAAGTGACGCATTGTGATATATAATCGTTCAATTGCCGAAGAAGATTCTTGTGCTCTTGAACGGGATATGTTTTTCATTTCTTTCATTTCTTTCTATTTTCTAACCTGCAAAGGTAGTAGTTTTTATTTTTCTAATCAGTTAATGCTCGTTTACTATTAAAATGGTAAATTTATTTACTATGCAACTTATCTGCAATGGCACGGTCATTACTCAAACGAGGCAGTTTGTTTTGACCGCCCAATTTTCCAATGGATTTCATATAATCTTGAAAACCGTTTTGAGGTACTTTTGTAATGATTAATGTTCTCAATACTTTACCCACAATCAAATCGTCATAATACGAATTTTGTTTTCGCATCGCATCATCAATTTTCAGAGCAAAATCTTCTAGATTATCGGGTTCTCCCGAAGCTTCGGAATCAAATTCGATAAACCATTCATGATAAGGCAATCCTGATTCTGGCGTGATTTGCGGAGCAACTGTAAACTCATTTACTCGGATTGACAAACCTCCCATTGCTTCTTTTAAAGCATGTTCTACTTCTTTTCCAATCACATGTTCACCAAAAGCGGAAATAAAATGTTTGATTCTTCCGGAAACAATCACACGGTGCGGTTTAAGCGATGTAAATTGAACAGTATCACCAATATTATAACCCCAAAGTCCGGCATTGGTGGAAATAATTAAAGCATAATTTACGCCCAATTCAACTTCGCCAATAGTGTATCGTTTTGGTCCCGAACCTTCGGGATTAGTAAAAAATTCGTCTACCTTGATAAATTCATAAAACATTCCTGCGTTCAACAACAGCAACATTCCTTTTTCGTTTTGCTTATCTTGATAGGCAAAAAATCCTTCGGAAGCGGGAAACAATTCGACAGAATCAACTTTTCTTCCAATTAAATTTTCAAATTTGGCTCGGTAAGGTTCAAAATTTACTCCGCCATAGACATACAAACTGAAATTTTTAAACAACTCGCCCACTTTTTTCCCTGACTTTTCCTGAAGTTTTTCAAAATACATTTGCACCCATGCCGGAATTCCGGAAATAACAGACATATCTTCTTTGATGGTTTCTTCTGCTATTGCATTTACTTTTGTTTCCCAATCTTCAATGCAATTGGTTTCCCAAGAAGGCATTCTATTTTTGAGTAAATATTTTGGGACATAATGAGCCACAATTCCCGAAAGTCGTCCTAATTTGATGCCGTTTTTTTCTTCTAAAATCGGACTTCCTTGTAAAAAAATCATTTTCCCTTTTACAAAATCGGCATTTCCGGTTTCATAAATATAACTCAACAACGCATTTCTGGCGGCTTGAATGTGAAATGGAATAGATTCTTTGGTCAGCGGAATGTATTTTGCCCCCGAAGTTGTTCCCGAAGTTTTGGCAAAATAAATTGGTTTTCCTTTCCACAAAATATTTTCTTTTCCCTGAACGACTAAATCTACATACGGTCTCAAATCTTCATAATCTCGAACGGGAACGTGTGTGGCAAAATCGGCAAAGGTTTTTATTTTTTCAAAATGATGGTCTTTTCCAAACTTGGTTTTTGAAGCTTCTTTGATTAAGTTCTGCAAAACCTTTTGTTGTGTTTCAACAGGTTTAGAAGACCATTTTTTGGTTTCTTTATTTACTTTTTTGGCTAAAAGTTTAGCGGCTAAAACTTTAATTCGCATCATTATTCAAAATCAATAAATTGTGTGGGATCAATGGTAAATCCATCTTTCCAAAGTTCAAAATGCAAATGAATTCCGGTTGATTCTTTTCCGGTAGATCCGGCCAAACCAATTACTTCGCCGGTTCGCACCACATCGCCTTGGGTTTTGGTTAAGGTAGCTGCATGTTTATAAACCGATAAAATAGCATCACGGTGTTTGATGATAATTACGTTTCCGGTTGAAGGTGTCCAATCGGCAAAAACAACAGTTCCGTTGGCAACGGATTTAATTGGTGTGTCTTTTGGAACCGCAACATCAACAGCATAATGCTTATTTTTTGCACTGTATTTTTCGGTAATATGTCCTCTAACCGGAGGAAATAAAACTAAATTTACTTTTGATTGAGCTTTTTCAAAAAGGTTGTATTTATCTTCTAAAGCTACTTGCTCACGCAATTTCAGTTCTTCTTCGGAAGGATTTAATTCATCCTTAGAAATATCAACATTTTCAGGGTTTAAAATAGAATCTTTGTTAAATTTGGCATATTCTAAATCACCGGTGAGAATCTTTTTTATTGATTGAATATAGAGTTCGTTTTTCTTTACTTCCAAAGTCAAAGAATCTGATTTTACGGCTAAGATAGTTGCATCTTTTTTCAATTTATTGGAAGCATAACCCGGAATAAATTCCCGTAAGGGTGTAAAAGCGATGATGTAAGTTGTAATAGAAATGATTAAAATCGCCGAAATGGTTACCACCACAAAAACATTCATCAAATTAAGTTTTAATGAAAAAATCTCTTCAAATGATTCTTCATTTAAAATGACCAAACGGTTTTTGGTGAATAATTGTTTTTTGAGTCGTTGTCTTTTTAGTCTTTTTGCAGACATATTCTAAATTTATTATACAAATATAAGAATTAAAGCTTCTTTAAAAAGTGACAATTTTATTGTTTTACATAAAGATAATCCACTTTAACGTAGTTTTTAGTTAAGAATTGCTTATATTCTAAACAACTACACTAATTTATTTTTACCTTTGTAGTCTCAATTTAGATATTATGAATGCATTAGCAATATTTTTAGGTATGATTGGAGTTCCGCAAGTTATTTTGATTGTGGTAGTTTTGCTTCTACTTTTTGGTGGGAAAAAAATTCCGGAATTGATGAAAGGTTTAGGAAGCGGAATCAAAGAATTTAAAAATGCCGCCAAAGAAGACCAACCGACCGATAAAAAAGAAACAGAAGAAGAGAAAAAATAATTTGTTTTGTTTTATACATAAAATTCCAAATACTATCAGTAAACAACTAGTATTTGGAATTTTTTATGTAAAAAAAAGTCACCGAGATAAACTCCCGATGACTTAGCGACACTATCCTAAAAAGTGTGTAAGTTTAAAAATAAAGGGGTTTGACTTTTTAATTAGAGTTGAACCCTTTTTTCAA